>NZ_JBEYYT010000282.1:0-12583 GCF_040645715.1 Spirillospora sp. NPDC046719
GTCCCGGCGTGCCGGGCGTCACCGGCACGCCCGCCTCGCGGGCGAGTTCGCGGGACCGGGTCTTGTCGCCGAACAGCTCCAGCAGCTCCGGGCGCGGGCCGACGAACGTCAGGCCGGCGGCGGCGCACCGCGCGGCGAACGCGGCGTTCTCGCTGAGGAACCCGTAGCCGGGGTGGACGGCGGTGACCCCGGCGTCCTTCGCGGCGGCGATCAGCGCGTCCGCGTCGAGGTAGCCGGGGACGCCCTCGCCGGGCAGCGCCCGGACCTCGTCGGCCCGGCGGGTGTGCGGGGACGCGGCGTCGTCGCGGGTGTGCACGGCGGCCGTCCGCAGCCCCAGCTCCGCCGCCGCCCGGACGATCCGCAGCGCGATCTCACCCCTGTTGGCCACAAGGATCCCGCCCACCGGCCCCTCCTCACCCCGGCGCCCGCCCGTCGCGGGTCTGGTGGAGCCTCACTGTAGGCGGGGCGGGCGGCGGGCCCGGACCGGGACCCCCATGCGGCGAAGGGCCCCGGCCCGGACGGTCAGCGGCCGGTCGCGACCGTCCCGGCGGACAGGCCGCGGTGCGCGCGGATGATGTCGGCGTAGCGGTGCCCGCTGTCCTTGACGGTCCGCTTCTGCGTCCCGAAGTCGACGTGGACGAGCCCGAACCGCTGCGCGTACCCGTACGCCCACTCGAAGTTGTCCAGCAGCGACCAGGCGAAGTAGCCGTCCAGCGGGACGCCCTTGCGGATCGCGGACGCGCAGGCCGCCAGGTGCTCCTCCAGGTAGGCGGTCCGCTCGGGGTCGTGGACGGCGCCGTCGCCGGTCACCGTGTCGGTGTACGCCGACCCGTTCTCGGTGACCATGAGGCTGCGCGGCGCGTACTCCTCGGTGACGCGGACGAGGATCCTCTCCAGCCGGTCCGGGTGGATCTCCCACTCCATGCCGGTGCGCGGCGTCCCGGCCGGGGTGATCTGCCGGGCGTGCGGCGGCGGGCCGTCCGGGTCGGCGACGTTGACCGAGCGGCGGTAGTAGTTGACGCCCAGCCAGTCCAGCGGCGCCGCGATCGCCTCCAGGTCGCCGCTCCGCACCGGCGGCTCGACCCCGTACACCTCGATCATGTCGGCGGGCAGGCCCCGCCCGTGGATCGGGTCGAGCCACCAGCGGTTGTGGTGGCCGTCCTCGCGCCACGCCGCCGCCGCGTCCTCGTCCCGGTCGCCGCCAGGCTCGCAGTCGGTGAGCAGGTTGACGATCCCGACGCGCGCGTCCGGCACCGCGGCGCGGATCGCCTGCACGCCGAGGCCGTGCGCCAGCAGCAGGTGGTACGAGGCGGGCACCGCCCGGCGCACGTCGGCGACGCCGGGCGCCATCACGCCCTTGAGGTGCCCGAGCCACGCCGCGCAGACCGGCTCGTTCAGCGTCGCCCACGACGCCACCCGGTCGCCGAGCGCCCCGGCGACCACCGAGGCGTACTCGGCGAAGCGCTCGGCGGTGTCGCGGGCCGGCCAGCCGCCGCGGTCCTGCAGCGCCTGCGGGAGGTCCCAGTGGTAGAGCGTCGGGTGCGGTTCGATGCCCGCCTCCAGCAGCGCGTCCACGAGCCGGTCGTAGAAGGCGAGCCCGGCCGGGTTCACCGGTCCGGCGCCGTCCGGCAGGACGCGCGGCCAGGCGATCGAGAACCGGTAGGCACCGAGCCCGAGGGACGCCATCAGCGCGACGTCCTCGCGCCAGCGGTGGTAGTGGTCGCAGGCCACGTCGCCGGTGTCGCCGCCGGCGACCGCGCCCGGGACGCGGCAGAACACGTCCCAGATGGACGGGGCGCGGCCGTCCTCGCGGGCGGCGCCCTCGACCTGGTAGGCCGAGGTCGCCGCGCCCCACGCGAAGTCGGGTCCGAACGCGGTCAGGTCGTCGATGGGCACAGGTCTCCCTCTGGGGTGGGGCTCGAAGCCGGGGCGACGGGGAAGCGGGCGGTCACTTGACGGCGCCGGCGGTCAGTCCGGTCACCAGGAACCGCTGCAGCAGCAGGAACCCGGCGACGACGGGGACGCTCACCACGAGGGAGGCGGCCATCACCTGGTTCCAGTAGACCTCGTGCTGCGTCGAGTAGCCCTGCAGGCCGATCGACAGCGTCCGGGTCCGGTCGTTGGTCATCACCGAGGCGAACAGCACCTCGCCCCAGGCGGTCATGAACGCGTAGACGGTCACCGCGACGATCCCGGGCAGCGAGGCGGGCACGATCACCCGCAGCAGCGCGCCGACCGGGCCGCAGCCGTCCACCCGCGCCGCCTCGTCCAGCTCGCGCGGGATCGACTCGAAGTACCCGGCGAGCATCCAGATCGAGAACGGCAGCGAGAACGTCAGGTAGGTGAGGATGAGCGCGCCGCGGCTGCCGTACAGCGCGATCCCGGTCGCGTTGCCCACGTTCACGAAGATCAGGAACAGCGGAAGCAGGAACAGGATCCCCGGGAACATCTGCGTGGACAGCACCGTGACGGTGAACACCCGGCGGCCGGCGAACCGGTACCGGCTCACCGCGTACGCGGCGCCTATCGCGATGACGACCGACGCCGCCGTGGCGCCGACCGCGACGATGACGCTGTTGGCGAAGTACCGGGCCAGCGGCACCGTCGACCACATGTCGACATAGGGGCGGAGGGTCGGTTCCGAGGGCAGCCAGTGGAACGCGCCCTGGACGTCCTTCAGCGGCTTCAGCGACGAGCTGATCATCGCGTAGACCGGGACGAGGGTGAACACGGCCAGCAGCGTCAGCACGATCCGGCGCGTCCAGAGGAAGGACGCGGGCGGGTCGGTGGGCGCGCGGCGCCTCCTCGCGGGGACGCGGGCGGGCGCGGCGGTCTCAGGCACGGGCGGTCCTCCGTCGCGACGTGGCGATCAGGTAGACCGCCGTGACCAGCAGCAGGAAGAGCAGGAGCAGCACCGACATCGCCGAGCCCGTGCCGAAGTTCCAGGTGATGAACGAGGTCTGGTAGATGTGCAGCGAGATCAGGTCCCCGCCGTCCGGCGCCGCCTTGCCGAACAGCACGAACGGCGTGTTGAAGTCGTTGAACGTCCACAGGAACAGCACCAGGACGAGCACCTGGTTGACGGGCCGGAGCGCGGGCAGCGTGATGTGCCGGATCTGCCGCCAGACGCCCGCGCCGTCGAGCGCGGACGCCTCGTACAGGTCGCGCGGCACGTTCTGCAGCCCGGCCATCAGCACCAGGAACGCGAACGGCCAGGACCGCCACACGATGACGGTGAGCAGCGCCCAGAAGCTGTTCCCGCCGATCAGCCAGAACGGCCGGTCGCCGCCGGTGAGGTGCAGCTGGTCGACCAGCACGTGGTCGACCATGCCGGTGTCGCGCTGGAACAGGAAGCCCCAGGTCATGACGGCCGCGTAGACGGGCAGCGCGTACGGGACGAGGAAGGCCGCGCGCAGCAGGCCGCGCCCCCGGAACCGTTCCTGCATGAGGATCGCGGCGGCCGTCCCGAGCAGCCAGGACAGCCCGACGGCGAGGACGGTGACGGCGACGGTGACCAGGAACGAGCCCAGCAGGTCCCGGCCGATGGCGGCGTCGAAGTCGACGGCGATCCGGTAGTTGCCGAGGCCCTTGCCGGGCGCCTTCGCCCAGTCGCGGATGTAGAACAGCGTGAGGTCGCGGAAGCTCATCCACACACCGACCGCGATCGGCACGACGTGGACGATCAGCTCGGCGGCCACGGCGGGCGCGAGCAGCAGGTAGGGCAGCAGGCGGGGCGGGACCCGGAACCGCCCGCGCGGCCGGCGGCCGCGGACGCCCGACGGCCCCCCGGCGGCCCCCGCACCGCCAGGGCGCCCTCGCCGGCCGCCCGCCGCGCCGCCCGCCCGTGTCGCTTCGGGCGTGACGTCGGCAGAGGTCATGGGCCGGTCACTTGCCCATCTGCTGCTGGGCGGCTTCGAGCTTGGACCTGATCTCGCCGTCGGTGACGGCGCGGCCCGCGGCGGCGTCGGCGAACAGCTCCTTCATCGCGGTGCCGACGGCGGTCTCGAACTGGCTCTCGGCGGGCACCTGCGGCAGCGGCGCGGCGTGCGAGGCGAGGATGTCCTTGAACACCTTGAGGTCGGCGGTGTCGAAGGCGGGGTCGTTCTGCGCGGCGGTGACCGACGGCAGCGACCCGTACGCCTTGTTGAGGATCTTCTGCTCGTCGTCGCTGGTCATGAACTTGACGAACTTCAGGGCGCCGCCGCGGTTCCCGGTGTTCTTGAAGACCGCGATGTTGATGCCGGCGACCATGGATGTGATGGGGCGGCCGCCGGGCGGCAGGGGCGACGGCGCCGGGATGGGGACCACGCCCCACTCGCCGGGCTTCATGCCGAGGTTGGTGAAGCCGCTGGTGGTCGCCTGCCACATGAGCATCGCCGCCTTGCCGGTGGCGAAGTCGTTGAGGGACTGGTTGGCCGAGTACTCGGCGTTGCCCGGCGCGGCGATCTTCTCGGTGCCGAGCAGCCCGACGTAGGACTTGATCGCCGCGACGGCCTGCGGGGTGGCGAACTGCGGCTTGCCGTCGGCGGTGAAGAAGTCGGCGCCGTACATCTGGCCGATGTTGAACGCGGCGTGCACGTTCTCGGGGATGCTCGCGCCCTCGACGGCGATGCCGTGCACGTTCCCCTTGGTCAGCCGGTGCCCGTCGTCGACCATCTCCTGCCAGGTCTTCGGCGGGTCGAGCTTGGCGTCGGCGAACATCTTCTTGTTGTAGTAGAGGCCGTAGGCGAGGGAGTAGAGCGGCACGGCCGCCGGGTCCTTGCCCTTCGCGCCGGCGCTCGCGAGCGCCGCGGGCACGAACCGCTGGGCACCGCCGACCTCGGCGATCGTCTTGGCGTCGAACGGCAGCAGCCCGCCGGTCGCCTGCAGGGACGCCGACCAGGTGTTGCCGATGTTGAGGACGTCCGGGCCCTGCCCGGAGGTGGTGGCGGCGAGGATGCGGTTGAGCAGGTCCGTCCACGGGACGACCTCGAGCTTGACCTTGATCCCGGTCTGCTTCTCGAACTTGGCCAGCTCCGGGCCGAGGACGCGCTGGTCCGCAGCGATGTCGGTGCCCTGGTTGCTGGCCCAGTAGGTCAGCGTCTTCGACGAGCCGCCCCCGCCGCCGGAGGTCGTCCCGCCGCCGCAGGCGGCCGCGGCCAGCAGGAGTCCGGCGGCCCCCGCGGTGAGGGCCGTCGCGGTGCGTCGCGGCGGGGGCGCGCGCCGGCCGGGACGGGAGGTCGGTGCGGTGGCGGGCGGGTGTTCCCCGGAGGATGTCGCGCTGTGTCCGGACGCCGGTGAGGTGGGGTGGCGCATCGGCTCGGCCTTCCGCGTAGGAGTGGGTGCGTCACTCGGAGAGTTACGTCACACCTTATTTCACGGCGTGATCTAAGCAGTGACATAATTCCGGGGTCAAGACCTGAGAACCTTCCGGGGGACGCGGCCGCCGAGCCGCGGCGAAAGGGGGCCCGATGCCGGACCGGCGCCGCAGGACCGTGCGCGATCTGCGCCGCACCAACCGCTCGGTGCTGCTGCGCAGGCTCTACTTCGACGGCCCGCTCAGCCGCCATGACCTGGCGCGCGAGACCGGGCTCAGCCCCGCGTCGGTCAGCAACGTCGTCGGCGAGCTGATCGAGGCGGGCCTGGTCGCGGAGGCCGGCAGCGTGGAGTCCGACGGCGGCCGCCCGCGGGTGCTGCTGAAGGTCGCGGCCGGTTTCGGCCATCTGGTCGGCGTGGACGTCGGCGAGACGCGCGTGATGGTCGAGCTGTTCGACCTCGACCTCACCCAGCTCGCCAAGGCCGACCTGCCGCTCGGCGACGGCGGGCACGACGACCGCGCCGTGGCGCGGCACATCCTGGCGGGGCTGGCCGACGTCATCGGGCGCGCCTCGGTCGACCCGTCCACCATCATCGGCGTCGGGGTCGGCGTCCCGGGCGTCGTCGAGCACCGCGCGGCCGAGGGCGGCACCGAGGCGGTGGTGCACTGCCAGACGATCGGCTGGGACGGGGTGCCGCTGGAGCGGATGCTCCGGGAGGGCACCGGCCTGCCGCTGTTCGTCGACAACGGCGCGACCGCGCTCGGCCAGGCGGAGATGTGGTTCGGCGCCGGGCGCGGGCACCGCAACGCGGTGGTCGCGCTCATCGGGTCGGGCGTCGGCTCCGCGGTGATGATCGACGGCTCGCCCTACCGGGGCGCGGCGGGGAGCGCCGGCGAGTGGGGGCACACGACGTCGCGGGTCGGCGGCGTGCCGTGCCGCTGCGGGTCGCTCGGCTGCCTGGAGGCCTATGTGGGCGCGGCGGCGCTGCTGGAGCGGTACCGCGCCGCGGGCGGGCCCGCCGGCGCCGACGAGGAGACCGCGCTCGCCGGGCTGCTGGACGATCCGTCGCCGGCCGCGGCGGAGCTGCGCGCCGACGTCGCCGAGCACCTCGGCGCGGGCGTCGCGGACCTGGTCAACCTGTTCAGCCCCGAGAAGATCATCATCGGCGGGTGGGCGGGGCTGCTGCTCGGCGGCCGGATGCTCGACCGGATCGTGGACGCCACCGCCCGGTACGCGCTGCGGCAGCCGTTCGCGCAGACCTCCGTCGAGCCCTGCCACCTCGGCCCGGAGGCCGTCGCGGTGGGCGCGGCGACGCTGCCCCTCGCCCACCTGCTCGACGCGGGCGGCGAGCCGGCCGCGCCGCCCCCGCCCCCGGTTCAGCCGTCGGCGGGACGGGTGGCGCGCAGGGAGTACATCAGCGGGACGCGCGGGCGGCCCGCCGGCAGCCGGTAGATCGCGCCGTCGCGCTCCAGGGACGTGAAGCGCCGGAACAGCGTGTGGTCGTGCTCGTGCAGGAAGTCGACGCGGAGCCCGGCGGCGGCGAGGGCGCTGACGACCTCGCCGATCCCGTGGTGGAACTGCACCGAGCGGGTGTTGCGGGTGTCCTGGTCGCCGTCGGTGTAGGTGCCGGGCTCGTCCCAGACCTGCGGCGAGGTGTCGAAGTAGTCGTAGGTGACGGTGGTGCCCTCCGCGTCGTCGAGCATGTCGGCGAACGGGTGGAACTCGCTGAGGTACAGGAAGCCGCCGGGTTCGAGCAGCCCGGCGACGATCCGCGCCCACCGGTCGACGTCCGGCAGCCACACCAGCGCGCCGAGGCCGGTGTAGACGATCTCGTAGGTCTCCCCCAGCGCGGCGGCCGCGTCGTGCACGTCGGCCTGGACGAACCGGGCGTCGAGGCCGCATCCGGCCGCGATCTCCCGGGCGGCCTCAACGGCGGGCCCGGAGAAGTCGAGGCCGGTGACGCGCGCGCCGAGCCGCGCCCACGACAGCGTGTCCAGCCCGAAGTGGCACTGCAGGTGGACCAGGCGGCGGCCCGCCACGTCGCCGACCTCGGCGATCTCGAAGTCGCGCAGCGCCGTCCCGCCCGCGCGGAAGCCGGCGACGTCGTAGAAGTCGCTGGCGACGTGGATGGCGACCCGTTCGTCCCACAGCGCGCGGTTGAGCGCCCGGTAGTCCATTTCCGTCACCGGACAAGGATAATGACGGGGTGACCGCCGGCCGGAAGGACGACTCATGAGCAGCGCGGAACGTCCGGTGCGCGAATGCCTGCTGGACGCCGCCGCCGCGCTCCTCGTCGAGCGCGGCTACCGGGCGGTGCGCATGCAGGACGTCGCCGCTGCGGCCGGGGTGAGCCGGCAGACCGTCTACAACGAGTTCGGCGACAAGTGGGGCCTCGCGCAGGCGGTGGTGGTGCGCGACAACGACCGCTACCTCGACGGGATCGACCAGGTCCTGTCCGAGCACGAGGACCTGTACTCGGCGGTGGTCGCGGCGGTGCTGTTCACGCTGGAGATGTCCGCCGACGACCAGTTGAAGAAGGCCGTGCTGACCGGCGCGGACGGCGACGACATGCTGCCGCTGCTGACCACGCGGGCCGAGCCGGTGCTGTTCACCGCCAGCTCCCGGCTAGCCGAGCACGCGCTGCGCCAGTGGCCGGGCGTGGACCGCGACGCGCTCGTGGAGATCGCCGACGCGGCGGTCCGGCTGACGATGAGCCACATCATGCTGCCGTCCGGCCCGCCGGAGCAGGTCGCGCACTTCGTCGCCCGGATGGTGACGAGCTACATCGGGGCCTACGGGAAAACCGGTGGCCCGGCGGAGGACCGCGCGGTACGGTCGTAACCGCCTCGCGGCTGCTGAACCCGAGGAACGAGCGGGCCCTCCGTCCCGCTCCCCCGGCCGGCGCGCCCTTCCGCGCGAACGGCCCTCTTTCCTGCGCGCGCCGTCGCGCGCCTTCCAGCAGCCCGAAGGATCCCCCATGTCCGCACGTCAGGACCGGCGGCTCGTCCGCACCGGCGACCACTGGCTCCACCTCCCCAACCCGTACGGCGTCCCCGTCGAGATCTGCGCCGGGGACGACGTCCCGCTCGAACACGCGGCCGTCGACGAGGCGCTCGCGCTCCTGGAGACCGCCCGCACCCTGGAACGCCTCGCCGAGTCCACGCCCGGCTATGACGGCCCGGAGCCGCGCATCGCCCGCGCCGCGCTCACCCCCGACTTCCACAAGGGCGCCGGGATCCCGATCGGCACGGTGCTGGAGACCGAGCACGCGCTGCTGCCGCAGGCGGTCGGCAACGACGTCAACTGCGGGATGCGGCTGGAGGTCACGTCCCTGGACGCCGACCGCGTCCGGCCGAGGCTCGGCGCGCTGGAGCGGCGGCTGCGCCACCTGTTCTTCGAGGGCGGCCGGCGGATCGCGCTCACGCCCGTCCAGCGGGAGGCGCTGCTGCGGGACGGGCTGCCCGGCCTGCTGCTCGCCGACGGCACGCCGTGGCAGGGCGTGCGGCCCGAGGACGCCGACGACGCTCTGGACCGCGTGCACGCGCCCGCTCTCCCGGTGGGGACGGCCGAGGCGTTCGCCGACTGGATCGGCAGCGCGGGCGGCGCCAGCCACGACAGCGTCATCGGCGGGATCGGCGGCGGCAACCACTTCGCCGAACTCCAGTACGTGTCGCGAGTGCACGACGCGGCGGCGGCGCACGCCTGGGGGCTGGCGCCCGGAACGGTCGTGACGATGGTGCACAGCGGCTCGCTGTCCCTGGGCCATCAGGCGAACGCGACGGCCCTGGACGCGCTGCGCGCCGGCTGGCCCGGCGGCCTTCCCCGCCCGGCGAACGGGATCCTGCCGTTCCTGCTCGACGAGCGGTCCGCGCGCGCACGGCGCCGGTACCTGGACGCGTTCGGCAACGCCGCCAACTTCGCGTCCGGGAACCGGTTCTTCCTGTCGCTGACGATGCGGGCCGGGCTCGCGGCGGAGTGCGGCGGCGCGGACGCGCGGCTGCTGTACGACGCGCCGCACAACCTGTTCTGGCAGGACGGGGAGCGGGTGGTGCACCGCAAGGGCGCCACGCCCGCGGCCGGGCACGAGGCGATGGCGGGCGGCCCGTACGCGATGTGGGGCGAGCCGGTGATCGTCCCGGGGTCGATGGGCGCCGCGAGCTTCGTGCTGCGCGGGCACGGCGACCCGCGCACCCTCGCCAGCGCCTGCCACGGCGCGGGACGCCGGGTTCCGCGCGGTGCGTCGGCGCGCGGGAGCGACGCGGAGCTCGACGCGTTCCTGCGCGAGTTCCGCGTCGTGACGCCGCTGGACCACCGCGATCCGATGGTCGCGCGGCGGTCGGACGTGATGGCCGCGTGGCGCCGCGACCTCAAGCAGGAGGCGCCGTGGGCCTACAAGGACATCGGGCCGGTGGTGGCGAGCCTGCGCGGCGGCGGCGTCGCGACGCCCGTCGCGGAGCTGCGCCCGCTGCTGACCGTCAAGGGGTGACGCCTCAGGGGACGTCGGTCTGCAGGTGGACGACCTTCACGGCGGTCATCTCGTCCAGCAGCTCGGGGCCGTAGCCGAAACCCCGGCCGCTGCCCCGGCGCGGGGTGGCGGCGCCGCCGGGGGCGCCGCCGAACACCGCATTGATCTTCACGGTGCCGGCCTTCAGGGTGCGCCAGGCGCGCTGCGCGTGCGCCATGTCGCGGGTGAGGACGGTCGCGGCGAGGCCGTAGCGGGAGCGGTTCGCCCTGTCCAGGGCCTCCTCGAACGAGGCGACGGCGCGGACGGGTGCGACGGGCCCGAACGTCTCCTCCGCCATGACCGCCATCTGGTCGGTGCAGCCGTCCAGGACGGTCGCCGGGTAGAAGCAGCCGGGGCCGCTCGGGATCCGGCCGCCGGCGCGCAGCCGGGCGCCGTCCGCGACGGCCTTCTCGACCTGCTCGTGGACCTGGGTACGGTGCCGCTCGTCGACCAGCGGGCCGAGCTCGGTGGACGGGTCGCGGCCCGGGCCGGTCCGCAGCGCCTGCGCGCGGGCGGTCAGCGCGGAGACGAACTCCTTGGCGGCCGCCTCGTGGACGTAGATCCGCTCCACCGAGGTGCAGATCTGGCCGGCGTTGGCGAAGCAGCCGGTGGCGGCCTGCTCCGCGGCCCAGGCGGGGTCGACGCCCGCGTCGACGATCAGCGGGTCGGCGCCGCCGTTCTCCAGCAGCGTCCTCGCGCCGCTCGCGGCGGCCAGTTCGGCGACGCGGCGGCCCGTGCGGGTGGACCCGACGTGCGCGATCGCGTCGAGGTCCGGGTGGCTCGCGAGCGCCTCGCCGGTCGTCCCGTCGCCGCTGACCATGTTCACGACGCCGGCCGGCAGGGCCTCGGCGAGCAGTTCGGTGAGCAGCGCCCCGGTGTGCGGCGTCCGCTCGGACGGCTTGTGCACGACGGTGTTGCCGGTGACCACGGCCGCGCCGATGAGGCCGCAGGCGATGGCGACGGGATCGTTCCACGGCGTGACGACCGCGACGAGCCCGAGCGGTTCGCGGGCCATGAAGTCGGCGGCGCTCCAGCCGCCCTGCAGGCTCCGGCCCCCGTGGAGCGGCCCCAGTTCGGCGTACTGGCGCAGCGTCCCGATCCCGGCCTGGACGCCGCCGAGCGCGTCGCCCGCCGGCTTGCCCATCTCCGCGGTGACCAGCGCCGCCAGGTCGTCGGCATGCCGCTCGACCGCGCTCGCGGCGGCGTGCAGGGCGGCCCCGCGCGCGGCGGGCGCGGTCGCGGCCCAGCCGGGCCCCGCCCGGGTCGCGGCGGCCACCGCGGCCGCCACGTCCACGGCCGTGCCGACGGGCACCTCCCCCACCGGCTCGCCGGTCGCCGGATCGGTCACCGTGAACGCGCCGTCCCCGCCGCCGCGGCTCCACCGCGCGCCCGCCAGCGTCCACCTGTCGCCTGGTCGCATCCCGTGACCCCCCTGCCGCGCGTAAGACCTCGACCGCCGTTGACTACCCGGAGATCCGCGCTTCAATGACGGCGGGGACCTGCGTCAGTGCTCACTTACTCCATCGGCTACGGTGGAGCCCGCACGAGAGTCGAGGAGGCGCGGGTGGACTTCGATCTGCCGGAGAACGCGGCCGCGGTGCGCGAGGGCGTGCTGGCGATCGCCGGAAAGTACGACCAGGAGTACTGGAGCCGCTGCGACGCCGACAAGCGGTGGCCGGAGGAGGTCTGGCGGGAGCTGGTCCAGGGCGGCTGGCACAGCCTGGCGATCCCCGAGGAGTACGGCGGCGCGGGCCAGGGCCTGCTGGAGCTCGCGGTGGCGCTGGAGGCGCTCGCCGAGGGCGGCGCGGGCGGCGCCGCGTCGTTCATGTACCTGCTCACGCCCGCGTTCGGCGGGCTCACCATCGCCCGGCACGGCACCGAGGAGCAGAAGCGCGCGTTCCTGCCGGGGATCGCGGCGGGCGAGATCGAGACCTGCTTCGCGATCACCGAGCCGGACGCGGGCAGCAACGCGATGAACATCACCACGCAGGCCCGCCGCGACGGCGACGGGTTCGTGGTGAACGGCCAGAAGATCTGGATCTCCGGGGTGGAGCGCGCCGACCACCTGGTGCTGGTCACCCGGACGATCCCGGCCGCCGAGGCGAAGCCCCGCACGTCCGGCTTCACCGTCCTGCTGGTGGACGTCGAGCGGGCCGTCGCCGACGGCACGCTGACCTACCGGCCGATCCCCAAGCTCGGCACCAACACCGTCGCGTCCAGCATGGTGTTCCTGGACGGCGTGCGCGTCCCCGCCGACCGCGTCCTCGGCGAGGTCGACCAGGGCTTCGCCGTGCTGTGGGACATCCTCAACCCCGAGCGGATCCTCGCCGCCGCGGGCGGCGTCGGGTCCGGCGGCCTGGTGCTGAAGATCGCCTGCGACTACGCCAACGACCGGGCGCCGTTCGGCCGGCCGATCGGGTCGAACCAGGGCATCGCGTTCCCGCTCGCGCGGATCAAGGCGCAGCTGGAGCTGGCCCGGCTGATGACCTACAAGGCGGCGTGGCTGTGGGACCGGGGCCGCCCCTGCGGGTCCGAGGCCAACATCGCCAAGCTCACCGCCGCCGACGCCGCCTGGCAGGCCGCCGACCGCGCCTTCCAGACCCACGGCGGCATGGCCTACTCGCTGGAGTACCCGGTCGCCCGGATGTTCCGCGACGCCCGCATCGCCAAGAACATCCCGGTGGCCGAGGAACTGGTCCTCGCCCACATCGCCCAGCACGAACTGGGCCTCCCCCGCTCCTACTGACCGCCGGCCCGCGGCGAGCCGTCGCCATGAGGCGCC
>NZ_JBEYYT010000283.1:0-12526 GCF_040645715.1 Spirillospora sp. NPDC046719
GTTGCGCCCCGGCCGCCGTCCCTGCCCTTGCGGGGTCAGCCTTCGGTGATCGCGTTGAGCCGCTCGATCGACTCGACGTACTCCTCGATCAGGTCGTAGACGACCTGCGCGGCGGGCTTCACCTGGTTCATGGAGCCGACGATCTGGCCGACCGGGAAGGTGACCAGCTCGCCGTCGCCGGACCGGGCGATGCGCGGCAGCGCGTCGGCGATCAGCATGAACTGCATGGGCATCGGCAGGTAGCCCGGGGACTTCTCGCTCTCCCACGCCTCGGTCCACGCGGTCTTGAGGAACCGGGCGGGCTTGCCGGTCCAGGCGCGGGACCGGACGGTGTCGCGGGAGGTGGCCGCGAGCAGCTTCGGCAGCGCCCGCTCGGGGGTGTCGGCCTCGTCCACGGTCAGCCAGATGGAGCCCGTCCAGACGCCGTCGGCGCCGAGCGCGAGGCCGGCGGCCATCTGCCGGCCCCGGCCGATGCCGCCCGCCGCGAGGACGATCGTGTCCTCGCCGACCGCGTCCACGACCTCGGGGATCAGCACCATCGTGGACACGTCGCCGGTGTGGCCGCCGGCCTCGGTGCCCTGCGCGATGATGATGTCCACGCCGGCCTCGACCTGCTTGCGGGCGTGCCGCGCGTTGGAGGCCAGGCCGCCGACCTTGACGCCGTGCTGGTGGGCCAGCTCGGCGACGTCCGCCGGGGGCGGGCCGAGGGCGCTCGCCAGCAGCGCGATCGGGTGCTTGAGCGCGATCTCGACCTGCGGCCGGGCCGTCTGGTCGGTCCAGCCGAGCAGCACCTTGCTCGCGCTCTCGGTGGACGGCTCGACGCCGTGCTCCTGGAGCAGGTCCTCCAGGAACTTGCGGTGCTCGGCCGGGATCATGCCCTGGAGCTTGCCGACCAGTTCCTCGGCGTCGCCGAGGTCGGCGCCCTCGTACTTGGCGGGCATCACCACGTCCACGCCGTACGGCTTGCCGCCGACGTGCTCGTCGATCCACTTGAGCTCGAGTTCGAGCTCCTCGGGGGTGAAGTACAGGGCGCCGAGGACGCCCATGCCGCCGGCGCGGCTCACCGCCGCGACGACATCGCGGCAGTGACTGAACGCAAAGATCGGGTACTCGATGCCGAATTGTTCGGTGACTCGTGTCCGCACAGCCTCGACCCTAGGCGGCTCCCCGCAAAACTGCAACAGGTTCTAGTTGAGGAAATCATCGAGGCACGCAGAACAGCCCGGCCAGGGCGTCCGGCCGGCTCTAGAACACGTATCAGCGTGAGTCGGGACACACGAAGGCCCCGCGGCCCGGAGGGGCCGGCGGGGCCTGGTGGACGGGGAGCGGGCTCAGCGGCGCCGCGACGGCAGCCGGCGCTGGCGGCCGTCGGACGGCACCCGCCGCCCCTGCGGCCTGCCGGCGCCCTTGTCGCCCTGGGCGCCCGGTGCGTCCGGAGCGGCGGCACGGGCCGCGAACGAACCGGGCGGAGCGGCCGCCGATGCCGGCGCGGCCACAGCGGGAGCCGCTGCGGCGCCGGGTGCGCCCGGGGCACCGGGGGCACCGGGGGGCTTGGGCGGGCCCGCGTCGCCGAACTTGCCGTCGGGACGGCGGGGCGCCTCGATCTTCGGCGGCGTCCGGTCGCGCATCAGCCCGAGGAGGCCGCCGGCCAGCAGCAGCACCAGGCCGACGAACACCGCGCCCGCCGGGATGTAGCTGCGCACCAGGTCGATCTGCAGCGCGGTCTTGTCCGCCATCGAGACGAGGCCCCGCTGGTCCTTGTCGAGCGTGATCAGGTCGGCCTGGGCGACGATCATCTTGCCCTTGCCGTCCGGGGTCTGCACCCAGCTGCGGATGTTCTCCCGCTGCTTGACCGGGATGCCGGTGCGCGGGTCGACCCACATCGTGTTGTAGGCCTCGGTGTAGCGGTCGGCCTTCTGGTTGCCCTTGTCGGCCGGCAGCCCCAGCATGCTCGCCGGCATCTTGGTGTCGAGCGCGGCCGTCTTGGTCAGCGGGATGTGCTGGGTGAACCGGTAGGTCGCGAGGCCGTGCACCCGCTCGACCCCGCCGTACTGCATCGGCGCCTGCTGCTTGGTGGTCATGTCGAAGAACGGGTAGTCGCGCTTCTGCACGTTCCCGATCGGGAACAGCAGCCCGTACCCCGACATGCGGACGGTGCTGTCGCCCTCGACGTTGGCGCCGCAGCAGTTGACGAGGACGCCCGTCCGCCGGTCGAACGCGATCCGGAACTTCTGGATCTGCACCGGGGTGTCGGGCTTGGCCTGGTCGTAGATGTCGGTGGTGGAGTCCCAGACGGCGATCTTGTTGTTGCCGCCGTTGGCCCGTACGTCGCCGCGGATGGTGTTGTTGGCGCGCAGCGTGACGCCGTTCTTCAGCTTCAGGTCGGACTGGTCGAAGTAGGTGCTGTTCGGCGACTCCAGCCGGGTGACCTGGTAGCGGTTCAGGGGCGCCTGCACCACCTGGTCGGCCACGTAGAACCGGACCATGGGCGCGAGCGCGAGAAAGAAGGCGCCCAGGCCGATCAGGATCAGGCCGACCACCGGTCGCCGCATGAACACCTCCGGGACTGCGGTCCGTTCCCCGGGCCGTGAGGCCGGATTCCGGCGTGCGCGGTCAGGCTACAGGACTTGCCAAACCGCCCGTCCAATAGCACCGGCCACTCAACGTGCAAATCCGAAGAATCTTCCCATATTGGCCATGGGCCGGGGGCGCGGTCGGCGCATCCCCGGGGCCGGGCCGGCGACCGCTCCCGGCGACCGTGTACCGGCCGGTAAGCTCCGCCTGTACTCCCCGTGATCCGTGAGGTTGCCCATGGACTGGCCGGCAGCTGCCTCGGCGCCCGAGCAGGACGGTCGCGCCGCGCCGGGCCACCGCGCCACGCTCGGCCGGTGCCTCCGGCTCTTCAGCGCGTTCCGCCGCGAGGGCACCGACCCGGAGTACTTCTACGGGCTGATGGCGCAGGACACCGTCGCGCAGCTCGGCACGTACACCCGCCTGGACGGCGCCACCGTCATCGACGTCGGGACCGGACTCGGCCAATTCGCGCGCGCGCTCGAAAAGGCCGGGGCACGATGCACCGGCATCGACCACGACATCAAGGAGCTGACCGCGCTCGGGCCTCCGGCGCCGAACACGCTCGTCGCCAGCGCGCTGGCCCTGCCGTACCGGACGGGCTCGGCCGACGTGTGCTTCTCGTCCAACGTCCTGGAGCACGTGCCCGACCCGTGGCGGATGGCCGGGGAGATGGTCCGCGTGACGCGTCCCGGCGGGCTGGTGTTCCTGTCGTTCACCAACTGGCTGTCCCCGTGGGGCGGCCACGAGACGTCGCCCTGGCACTACCTCGGCGGCGACCGGGCCGCCCGCCGCTACGAGCGCCGCACGGGACGGCCGCCGAGGAACCGGTACGGCACGAGCCTGCACCCGGTGTCGGTGTCGGCGGCGCTCGCCTGGGCGCGGGGCAACCGCGACGTCGAGGTCGTGGCCGCGGTGCCCCGCTACCTGCCGCGCTGGGCGTCGGTGATCGTCCGCGTCCCGGCCCTGCGGGAGGTCGCGACCTGGAACCTGCTGCTCGTGCTGCGGAAGACCGGCCCGTGAGGCCCGCGCCGCTGCAGGCCGGGCCGGCCCCGCCGCCGATCGCCGGGCACCAGGACGCGCTGGACGGCGTCCGGGCGCTCGCCGCGCTGGCCGTCCTCGCGTTCCACGTGGCGAGCGCGTCCGGGGCGATGACCCGGCAGGGCGGCTCCGGCTGGCTGTTCAACGGCGGCCAGGTCGGCGTGCCGATCTTCTTCACGCTCTCCGGCCTGCTGCTCTACCGCCCGTGGGCGGCGGCGGCGCTGGACGGCCGGGCCGCGCCGCGCACCGGCGAGTACCTGCTCAAGCGCGTCCTGCGGATCATGCCCGCGTACTGGGCGCTGATCGTCGTCTTCATGGCCACGTCCGCGCGCGGGCACCTCGGCGACCCGCTGACCTGGGGCTCGCTGCTGACGCTGACGCAGACGTACCTGCCGGACCCGTGGTGGGGCGGCGGCCTCGGCCCGGCCCGCATCGGGCAGACGTGGAGCCTGGTGGTCGAGGCCGCCTGGTACGCGCTGCTGCCGCTGACCGCGCCGCTGCTGACCTGGTACGCCAGGCGCGTCCCGACGCGCGACCCGGGCGTGCGGGCGAAGCGGCTGCTGCGCGCGATCGGCGTGTACGGGGCGCTCTCCTTCGTGTACGTGGTCTTCATGTTCGTGCCGGACCGTCACACGCAGATGGGCCTGTGGCTGCCGCACTTCTTCGTGTGGTTCGCGATCGGCATGGCGATGGCCGTGGTGACGGTGTGGGCGCGGCTGGACCAGCGGCGCCCGGTCGCGGCGATGTGCCGGGCCGTCGCCGACTCGTGGGGCGCCTGCTGGGCGGCGGCGGCGATGCTGTACGTGGTGGCCGCGACGCCCGCGACCGGCCCGTACACCCTGCAGACGCCGGACGCGCTGTGGACGTCCGTCCTGCACCTGGTGGTGTTCGGGCTCGTCGCGGTCGCCCTGGTCGCGCCGATCGCGTTCGCGCCGGCCGGGCATCCGGTGATCGAGGGGGTGCTCGGCAACCGGGTGATGCGCTTCCTCGGCCGGATCTCCTACGGCGTCTTCCTCTGGCAGATGATCATTCTTCTGGCCTGGTACGACGCGGCGGACCGGATGTACCGGGGGCACGTCCTGACGGATCTGCCCCTGCTGGCGGCGGCGTCCATCGCAGCGGCGACGGCGAGCTACTACCTGGTGGAGAAGCCGGTGATGGCGCTGCTGCGCCGGCGCCGCCCGCGCGGCGGCCGCGGCGGGCGCCCGCGTCGTGGTGAACCTGTCGCCCACCGCGCCCGTCCCCGCCGAGGTCCTCGCGCTCTGCGACCCGCTCGTGGTGAACGAGCACGAGGCCGCCTGGCTGCTCGGCGGCCCCGGCACGGCGGACGGCACGGACCCGGAGCGGATGGCGGCGGCGCTGCTGCGCTCGGGCCCCCGCTCGGCCGTCATCACCCTCGGCGCGGACGGCGTCGTCGTCGCCGACGCCGAGGGCACGGCGCCGATCCCGTCGCCGAAGGTGGAGGCCGTCGACACCACGGGGGCGGGCGACGCGTTCACCGCCGCGCTCTGCCTGCGCCTCGCGCGCGGCGACTCCCTGCGCGACGCCGCCCGCTACGCCACCCGCGTCGGCGCCGCCGCGGTCCGCAGGCCCGGCGCGCAGACCTCCTACCCCACCCCCGACGAGCTGCCCGCCTGACCTCCGGGCGGGTCAGCGGGTGGTGCGGGCCCGGAGGCGGTAGAGGTCGTCGGCGACGTCGTGCACGTCGGCGCCGAGGTCGAAGGCGCTGAACAGGTGCAGGTCGTCGGCGGTCTCGATCTCCAGCATCCGGGTGTGCAGCAGCAGCCGGCGGCGCTCGTCCACCCGGATCGCGGTCACCGCCTCCCACGGGACGCGGCGGTGGCCCGCGTACCCGGTGACGACCGTCATGCCGTCGCGGTCGGCGGCCACCCGGACGGGCGCCAGCAGGTCCCGCAGCGCGACGGCCGCGAGGCCCAGCGCCGCGACGCCCGCCAGCAGCAGCCGCTCCGAGTCGCCGCCGCTGAACGCGGCCACCGCCGCGACCGCCGCGGCCGCCGCGCACTTGGCCGCGACGACCTTGGGCGGCACCCGCCAGCGCCGCGACTCCTGCCCGCCCATGCGCCCACCGTAGTGGCAAGGGTGTTCCGTCCGGTGAAGGCCGGTCTGGCGTCCCCGCCGCGCGGGTGTCCGATACCGTCGGGGACATGCGACTCGGCGTGCTTGACGTGGGCTCGAACACGGTGCACCTCCTGGTGGTGGACGCCCACCGGGGAGCCCGCCCGCTGCCCGCGTTCTCCCACAAGGCGGAACTGCGCCTCGCCGCGCACCTGGAGGACGGCGACCGGCTGTCGGAGCGGGGCGAGCGCCTGCTCCGCGAGTTCGTCGACGAGGCCCTGCAGGTCGCCGAGGACAAGGGCGTCGAGGACCTGGTCGCGTTCGCGACCTCCGCCATCCGCGACGCCGCCAACGGCGAGGAGATCCTCGACCGCATCCGGGCGGAGAAGCGGATCGGCATCGACGTGCTGTCCGGCGAGGACGAGGCGCGGCTGACCTTCCTGGCCGTCCGCCGCTGGTTCGGCTGGTCGTCCGGGCGGCTGCTGGTGGTCGACATCGGCGGCGGCTCCCTGGAGATCGCGTCCGGCATCGACGAGGAGCCGGACGCGGCGTTCTCGCTGCCGCTCGGCGCGGGCCGCCTCACCCGCGACTGGTTCACCGCCGACCCGCCGCCCGCCGACGAGGTCCGCGCGCTGCGCCGGCACGTCCGCGCGGAGATCGCCCGGCACGTCGGGGAGGTGTCCCGGTACGGGCCCGCCGACCACGCGGTGGCCACGTCCAAGACGTTCCGGCAGCTCGCCCGGATCGCGGGCGCGGCGCCCTCGGGCGATGGACCGTACCAGCGGCGCGTCCTCCAGGACACCGACCTCACCGACTGGACCGAGAAGCTCGCGCAGCTGACGTCCGCCGAGCGCGCGGAGCTGCCGGGGGTGTCGGAGTCGCGGGCGCCGCAGCTGCTCGCGGGCGCGATCGTCGCCGACGCGGCGATGGACCTGTTCGAGCTGAAGGAGCTGGAGATCTGCCCCTGGGCGCTGCGCGAGGGCGTCATCCTGCGGCGCATCGACCACGCGTCGCCGCTGGCGTCGGACCGCTAGACCGCCGCTGTACCGCCGTTCCGGCGCCGTGCGTGCGGGCCGCGGGCCGTCATGACCAGCTCGGGTGGCCGAGGACCTGGCCCGCCGGGGTGATGACGCGGTCGCCGGTGCCGTCGGCGCGGACGGCGTGGATCTCCGGCGTGCCGACCGGGCCGCTGACGTAGCAGAGCCAGCGTCCGTTGCGGGACCAGCCGGGGTCCATGGCGTGGGCGCCGCCCGTGGTGAGCGGGTGCGGGTTCGAGCCGTCGGCGTTCATCAGCCAGATGTCGCTCGTCGCGGAGGGCCCGTGCGTGTAGGCGATCTTGGAGGAGTCCGGCGACCACTCCGGGTCGACCGCGCGGACGCCGTCCCTGGTCAGCCGCGTCCAGGGCCGCGACGGGTGGTCGGGGTCGAGGGTGTAGATCTGCTCGGCGCCGTCCTTCCTGCTCCAGAAGACGATCTGCCCCTTGGACGACCACATCGGGTCGTCCTTGGCCGAGTCGTCGCCGGTGAGCCGGGTGACCGTGCGGGTGTCGAGGGCGATCGCGTAGATCTGGTGGGTCCCGGTGGTGTCGCCGACGCCGGCGCCGCCCATGTAGGCGAGGCGCTTGCCGTCGGGCGACCAGGTCACGCGCCCGCCCGCGATGTCGGTGACCTTCCGCTGGTCCGTCCCGTCGGCGTTCATGACCCATGCGGAGTTCGTCCCGCCGCTGTTGCGGCTGAACGCGATGCGCGTGCCGTCCGGTGAGCGTTCGGGGAGGGTGTCGCAGGCCGGCCCCTGGACGAGCGTCTTCGGCGCGGCGGAGCCGGGCGTGTAGGTGCCGATGTCGGCGTGGCAGTCCTTCGGCCAGCCGGGCCGGGTGTCGATCCGCACCAGCATGGGCTCTGAGGGGAATCCCGTGGCGGGGGCGGCGCTGCTGCCGCTCTTGCCGTGGTCGCCGTCGGGGCGGGTGAGGAAGTAGGCGCCCCCGGCCGCGACCAGGGCGGCCACCAGGACGGCGCCCGCCGCCGCGATCACCGGCCCGCGGCGGTCGCGCCGTCCGTGCGGCACCGTCACGGGCGGCGGGCCGATCTCGGGGGAGGCGTACGCCTCGTGGGAGGGCGTGGTCCGGGCGTGCGGGATCTGCTGCCGGCGCTCGCTCTCGGGCGCCGGAGCGGTCTGGGCGAGCTCGTTCGCGGGCGCCGTCGCCGGGTGCGGCACCGGCCCGCCGCTCCCGCCGCTCCCGCCGCTCCCGGACGGATGGGGTACCGGCGCCGCGCCGCCGCCGGGCGGAGGCGGCATGGGGGCCGCGCCGCCGGGGTCGCGGGACGTGACGTCCGGCCGGGGGACCGGCGGGGTCGTCCATGACGCGCCGAGCGTGTGCGACACGTCGGCCTCGCCGGCGCCGCCGACCAGGTCGAGCAGCAGGTCCCGGGCGCTCGGCCGCTGGTCGGGGTCCTTGCGCAGCGCGGCCCGCACGAGCCCGGACAGCGGCTCCGGGACCGGTCCGAGCTCCGGTTCGGCGTGCACCGCGCGCGCCGCCATGAGCTCGAAGGAGCCCTGCCCGAACGGGTTGCGGCCGGTCGCGGCGAACGCGACCAGGCAGCCCCAGGCGAACACGTCCACCGCCGTGGTGATCCGCTGCGCGGTGATCTGCTCCGGCGCGAACCAGCCGGGGGTGCCGACGACCTGCCCGGTCCGGGTGTGCGAGGACGCGGCGTCCAGCGCCCGCGCGATGCCGAAGTCGATCACGCGCGGGCCGGAGATGGACAGCAGCACGTTGCTCGGCTTGAGGTCGCGGTGCACCAGGCCCGCGCTGTGGATCGCGACCAGCGCGGCGGCCACGCCGACCGCGACGCCGTGCAGCATCCCGGGCGACAGCGGCCCGGTGGCGGTGACGTGGTCGAGCAGCGAGGGGCCCTCGATGTACTCGGTGGCCATGTAGGCGAGGCCGAGGTCGTCGCCGTGCTCCAGCACCTGCGCGGTGCAGAACGACGCGACCCGCTGGGCGTGCGCGGCCTCGTCGTGGAAGCGGGCGAGGAACATCCGGTCGCCGGCGAGGTCGGGGCGGACGACCTTGACCGCGACGGCGCGCCCGCCGGGGTCGCGGCCGAGGTACACCGCGCCCATGCCGCCCTCGCCGATCCGGGCCTCGATCCGGTACCGCCCGACCCGCGTCGGATCGTCCGGCCCGAGCTCCTGCGGCGCGGGTGCGGTGGGCCGTGGCTGTGAGCGTGGGCTCTCCATCGGCGATCTGCCTTTCGCCGGAGCCGCGCCTTGGCGGCCGCCTCCACGGCGGCACGCGACCCTCTCCGTGACAACGATGACACATGTGGGACGCGCCCGGCAGGGCCCGCGTTCGGCCCGCGATCAGTGGAAGTTGCGGGCGCGGACCCGGCCGGGGACGGGGAGGCGGCGCAGCCGGGTGGCGCGGACGTTGGTGACGCCGTCGGCGCGTTCGAGGCGCCCGCCGACCAGCAGCGCCTGCGAGTCGACGGCCAGGCCGCGGTGCCGCTGGAACACCTGCGGCGGGCAGACGACGTTGATGATGCCGGTCTCGTCCTCCAGCGTCATGAACACGATGCCGCCGGCGGTCGGCGGGCGCTGCCGGTGGGTGACCAGGCCCGCGACGACGACGTTGGTGTCCGACGGCGTCGCGGCGAGGCGTTCGGACGACAGGGCGCCGAGCTCGTCGAGCGCGTCCCGGACGTGCGCGACGGGGTGGGTGTGGGAGACGCCGGTCGCCCACAGGTCGGCGAGGGTCTCCTCGATCGGTGTCATCGGCGGCAGCGCGGGGGCCGCCGCGCCGGGCGTGACGCCTTCGAGCTGCCCGGGGCCGGTGCCGGCGAGGGCGCCCGCCGCCCACAGCGCCTCGCGCCGCGTCATGCCGAGGCAGCCGAACGCCCCGGCGGTCGCGAGCGCCTCCAGCGCCGCCGCCGACACGGGGACGCGCCGGGCCAGGTCCTCCATGCTCGTGTAGGGGCGTCCGGCCGCGATCAGCTCGGCGGTGTCCTCGCCGAGGTTGCGGATGCCGGCGAGGCCGACGCGGATCGCGGGCTGCGGCGCGGCGGGCGCGTGCGGATGGTCCGACGCCACCTCGACGGGCTCCTCCAGCGTCGGATGCACGTCGCTGGCGTTGATGTCCACGCCCCGGACGACGACGCCGTGCCGCCGCGCGTCCGCCAGCAGCGACTGCGGGCTGTAGAACCCCATCGGCTGGTTGCGGACGAGCGCCGCCGTGAACGCGGCGGGGAAGTGCCGCTTCAGCCAGGCGCTCGCGTACACCAGGTGCGCGAAGCTCTGCGCGTGCGACTCGGGGAACCCGAACCCGGTGAACCCGAGGATCTTCTCGTAGACGTCCTCGGCGATGCCGGCGGGGATGCCGCGCTCGGCCATCCCGTTGAGCAGCCGCTCGCGGAGCCGTTCGACGCGCTCGGGCGCGCGCTTGGCGCCCATCGCCTGCCGCAGCTGGTCGGCCTCGTTCGGGGTGAACCCGGCGCAGTCCACGGCGAGCTGCATCATCTGCTCCTGGAACAGCGGGACGCCGAGCGTGCGCCGCAGCGCCGGCTCCATCAGCGGGTGCGGGCACGTCGCGGGTTCGAGGCCCTTGCGGCGCCGCAGGTACGGGTGGACGGACCCGCCCTGGATCGGGCCGGGGCGGATCAGCGCGACCTCCACCACCAGGTCGTAGAACTCGCGCGGCCGCAGCCGGGGCAGCGTCGCCATCTGCGCGCGCGACTCGACCTGGAACACCCCGACGGTGTCGGCGTCGCACAGCATCTCGTACACCTCGGGGTCCTCCGGCGGGATCGACTGGAGGTCGTGCCGCTGCCCGTGGTGCTCGGCGACGAGGTCGAAGCAGTCGTGCAGGGCCGCGAGCATGCCGAGGCCGAGCAGATCGAACTTCACCAGGCCGGCGGCGGCGCAGTCGTCCTTGTCCCACTGCAGGACGCTGCGGTTCGGCATCGTCGCCCACTCGATCGGGCAGACCTCGCCGACGGGGCGGTCCGCGATGACCATGCCGCCGGAGTGGATGCCGAGGTGCCGGGGCAGCGTCAGCATCCGCCCGGCCAGCTCCATGACGGGCGCCGGGATGTCGGTCTCCGACCCGACCGGGTCGCGGGGGTCGATGCCCTTGGACCACGCGTCCTGCTGGCCCGGGGAGAACCCGAGCGCGCGCGCCGCGTCCCGGACCGCCATGCGCGGCCGATAGCTGATGACGTTCGCGACCTGCGCCGTGCACTCCCGCCCGTACTTGCGGTAGACGTACTGGATGGCCTCCTCGCGGCGCCTGTGCTCGATGTCCAGGTCGATGTCGGGCGGGCCGTCGCGGCCGGGGGACAGGAACCGCTCGAACAGCAGCCCGTGCCGGACGGCGTCGACGCCGGTGATGCCGAGCGCGTAGCAGACCGCCGAGTTCGCCGCCGACCCGCGCCCCTGGCACAGGATGCCTTCTCGGCGGCAGAACTCCACGATGTCGTGGACGATCAGGAAGTAGCCGGGGAAGTCGAGCTGCTCGATGACGTCCAGCTCCTTGGCGATCTGCGCGTACGCGCCGGAGACCCGCTCGCGCTCCGGCGGCCCGTACCGCTTCAGCGCGCCCTCCTTCACCAGGTGCCGCAGCCAGGTCGCCTCGGTGTGGCCGTCCGGGACGGGCCAGTCGGGCAGCCGGGGCGCGACCACGTCGAACCCGAACCGGCACTCGCGGCCGAGCTCCGCCGTCCGGTCGAGGACGCCGGGGAAGCGCGCCAGCCGCGCCGCCATCTCCACACCGCTGCGCAGGTGCGCGGTGCCGCTCGCGGGCAGCCAGCCGACCATGTCGTCCATGCTGCGGCGCGCGCGCACCGCCGCCATCGCCTGCGCCAGCCGCGCGTCGCCGCCCGGCGCGGCGAAGTGCACGTTGTTGGACGCGACGACGCCCGCCCCGACCCGCGCGGCCAGCGCGAACAGCGCGTCGTTGCGCTCGTCGTCGTCCGGGTGGCCGTGGTCGACCAGCTCCACGAACACGTTGTCGCGGCCGAACATGTCGGTCATCCGGCGCAGCTCCCGCTCGGCAGCGTCCGGGCCGCCGGACTCCAGCGCCGCCGGGACCGGTCCCTTGCGGCAGCCGGTCAGCACCGCCCACTGCCCGCCGTGCGCCCCGGCGAGCGCGTCCAGGTCGTACACCGGACGGCCCTTGCGCCCGCCCGCGAGCTGCGCCCCGGTGATCGCCGAGCAGAGCCGCCCGTAGCCCTCCGGGCCCCGCGCCAGGACGAGCAGGTGCCGCCCCGCCGGGTCGGGCTCGCCGGTCTGCGGACCCGGCAGCCCGAGGCTCAGCTCCGCGCCGAACACCGTGCCGATGCCCGACTCGTGCGCCGCCTGCGCGAACTGGACCGCCCCGTACATCCCGTCGTGGTCGGTGACCGCCATCGTCTCGACGCCGAGCCGCGCCGCCTCCGCGACCAGCGCGTCCGGCGAGCTGGCGCCGTCGAGGAAGCTGAACGACGAGTGGACGTGCAGCTCCGCCCACGGCACGCCGCCCTCCACGCGCCGCGGCGCCTCCCGCGGCTCCTGCCGCGGTTCCGGCGGCGCCTCGTCCCGCGTCTCGTCCCGCGCCTCGTCCGGCGGCCGCTCCTCGGACCGCCACGACAGCCGCTCCTCGAACTCCCGCCACGGGATCGCCGGATTACGCCACCCCACGGCGCACCCCCGAGCCGGCGGAAGGGGGACCGCTAGTCATAGGCCGCCTCCACGTGCCAGCGGCGGCCTTCGACGGCCAGGAGGTACGCGGCGCCGTCCTCGGTGACGACCTGGAAGCGGGCGCGGCGCCGCGCGTGCGCCGGGTCCCACCAGCGCTCGTCCGCGG
>NZ_JBEYYT010000284.1:0-12518 GCF_040645715.1 Spirillospora sp. NPDC046719
CGGCGCCGGGCGCCGCGCTGCTGTTCGGCTCGACGCGCCCGTTCGACGGCGCGACGCTCCGCCGGCTGTACCCGCGCGGCGCCGGCGACTACCTGCCCGCGTTCCGGGCGGCGGCGGAGCGGGCCGTCGCGGCGGGGTTCCTGCTCGCCGCCGACCTGGACGAGATCGTCGCGGTCGCCGCCGCGTCCTTCCCCTCCTGACCCCGGCCGCGCCGCCGCGTCACTCCATCTGGGCGGCCATGCGGGCGATGGTCTCGCGGTCCAGGTGGACGAAGTCGCCCGTCGCCTCGACCGTCACCCGGCCGCGCTGCAGGAGCCGCCCGACCGTCCGCACCCGCCTGCCCTCGCGCGCCTCGACCTCGCCCTCGAACAGGCACGGCTCGCCGAGCAGGGTCGGGCGCCGGTAGACGATCTCCAGCCGGGCCGTCGGGCCCGGGGCCCCGGCGACGAAGTTCGCCGCCGCGCACAGGATGTCGAACGCGCCCGCGATCACCGCGCCGTGCACGCAGCCGGGCGGCCCCTCGTACGGGCGGGTGAACGTACCGCGCAGCAGCGCCTTCGGCGGCTCGAACGCCACCTCCAGCGGGAGCGCCATCGGGTTGTGCCGGCCGATGACGACGTCGTAGGACAGGCGCCCGGCGAAGTCGGCGCGGCCGTCGTCGGCGAGGTGCAGCAGCGTCTTCGGCAGCGGCGGGTCGGGGACGTGCCGCTCCAGGGCGTCCGCGACGGACTCCAGCTCGCGCGCCGCCGCCAGCGTCGCGTCCGCGGGCGCGGTCGTCGCCGTGGCGGCCGCGATGAGGCGCCGGACGGCGGCCATGAGCGCCGCGGACTCGTCTTCGCGGCCCTCAAGCGCGGGATGCGGGGATTCGGGCGTGTTCGTCACAGGCACCTCGACCATCGTCGCTCAGGCCGCCGGGCGGGCGGCCGGGCCGCGCCCGGCACGGGCCGGCCCTCCCGGCGGGAGGCGCCGGGACGTTCTCGGGCAGGGACGTTCTCAGGGCGAGGCGGGCGCCGCGCCGTCGTCCGGCCGGTCGAACATGCCCCGGCCGCGGAACAGCCGGACGACCAGGTCGCCCTGGGCGCGCAGCATCTCGACGTACTCCCGCTCCGCGGCCTGCGCGTCGGCCTTCTTCATCGCACGGACGATCGCGGCGGTGCCGCGCTTCTCCGCGGCCGGCACGCCGGGCACCAGCTCGAAGACGTTGCCGGGGACGATGCCGGTCATCTGCTTGAGCATGTTGCGCAGCCGGGGCGACTGCGCGGCCTCCACGACGAGGCCGTGGAAGCGCGCCGTGAGGTCCTGCAGGACCTCGGCGTCGCCGGACGCGGCGATCTCCTTCTGCAGCGGCGCGAGCCGCTCGCCCAGCTCGGCGCCCTGCCGCTCCACCGCGCGCCGGGCCCCGAAGCCGTAGAACAGCCCGTACAGCTCGTAGTGGTCGCGGACCGACGGCTCGTCGAGCGCGTTCACGAACGCCCCTCGGTGGGCGATGATCGTGATCCAGCCCTCCCGCTCCAGCGCGATCAGCGCCTCGCGGACGGGGATCCGCGACACCCCGAGCGCGCGGGCGACCGCGTCCTGCGGGACCCGCTGGCCCTGCCGCAGCACGCCGTCGAAGATCAGCCGGCGCAGGTAGAGCCGGACCTGCTCGCCGCTCGTCAGCCGGGACAGGTTCTGGCCCGGCAGCACGTCGGCCCCGTCCGTCATGCCGGCGCCCCGCAGCTCGGGTTCCTGGCTCCGCGGGATCGTCCTCACCCCTAGGTCCGGTGGGCGGTCCGACACCGCCCGGCACGCAACGCAAAGCTAGCAGCGCGCACTCCCCGCGTCCGGCGGCCCGCGGGTCCGGCGCGTCCGCCGGGGACGCGCACCCCCGCGCCCGGCGCGCAAAGAATATATTGTAGCCGTTATCAGATCGCATGGTCGCGCACGGGGGCCGGCGCCTCTTCCAGGAGCCGCTTGATGACCTTGCCGGTCTCGTTGTAGGGCAGCGCGTCGCGGAACTCCACGTGCGCGGGCACCTTGAAGGGCGCGAGCGCCGCGGCCACCCAGTCCCGCACCTCCCGCTCGGTGAGGCGGGCTCCGTCCCGGGGGACGACGACGGCCTTGACCTCCTGGCCGAGGACGGTGTGCGGGACGCCGATGACGCAGGCGTCGGCGATGCCGGGGTGCTCGACGAGCCGGTACTCGATCTCGATCGGGTAGACGTTCTCGCCGCCCCGGATGATGAGGTCGCGCATCCGGCTCTCCAGGTAGAGCACACCGTCCACGATCCGGCCGAAGTCGCTGGAGCGGTACCAGCGGTCCGGTGTGAGCGCCTCCGCCGTCGCCTCCTCGTCGCCCCAGTAACCGAGGAACACGCCCGCGCCGCCGATGTGGACGCGCCCGACCTCGCCCTCGGGCAGCGGGTTCCCGTCCTCGTCGCGGACCTGCACGCGGATGGTGGGGGCGGCGGCGCCGACCGAGGCGGGGTGCCCGTCCAGCTCCCTGCCGTTGAGGAAGGTGCCGGTCCCGGTCGTCTCGGTCGTCCCGTAGCCGTTGGTGATGCCGACGCCGGGCAGCCTCTCCTCGAACAGCCGCACCAGCTCGGGCGCGAAGGTGGCGCCGCCGCTGCCGATCGTCGTGACCCGCGAGGTGTCGTACTCGGCGAACCGCGGGTGGGTCAGCATCTGCCAGAAGTGGGTCGGGACGCCGGTCCACTGCGTCAGCCCGTGGTCGTGGGTGAGCTTCAGCGCGGCCTCCGCGTCCCAGCGGCCGGGCGGCGGGAGCACGAGCTTGAGGCCGAACAGCGGCGCGTTCGCCAGGGCGAGGCAGGCGCCGGAGACGTGGAACAGCGGGTTGGCGAACACCGAGGCGCGCTGGACGCCGTCCGGCACCTGCCTGCGGCCGGGCGGGCCGGTGAGGGCGGCGACGGCGCCGCCGAGCCCGCCGAACAGCCCGAAGTGCACGAGGTTGCGGTGCGACATGGTGGCGCCCTTCGGGCGTCCGGTCGTCCCGCTGGTGAACATGATCGCCGCGGGGTCGTCCTCGCGGATCCCGGCGTCGGGAAGCGCGGCCGGCGGGTCGTCCAGCGCGAGCGCGGCGGCGTGCAGCTCGTCGAGTGACGCGACCGGAACGCCGTCGGCGGCGGCGCGGGTCTCGCTGAGGCGCACCAGCGGCTTCCCCGCGCCGAACAGCACGGACGGCCCGGCCAGGCCGATGCCGTGGTCGAGCTCGCCCGGCGTCCACCAGCCGTTCAGCCCGACCATGATCGCGCCGAGCGACAGCGTCCCCCACCACAGCAGGATGTGCTCCAGCCCGTTCGGCGCCGCCACCGCCACCCGGTCGCCCTTGCCGATCCCGTACCGGGCCGACAGCACCCGGGCGTACGCGGCGGCCAGCCGGTGCGCCTCGGCGAACGTCACGGCGCGGTCCGGCGCGCCGGCGAAGGCCAGGTAGGTCAGGCCGGGGGTGCCGGACGCGGCGCCGGCGAGCATGGCGGGGACGTGCGGCGCCCGCTGCGCGAACACCTCGGTCGGGACGCCGAGCACGTCCTCGACGCGGCGCTCGAACATCGCGCCGGGCCCGCACAGCAGCTCGCGCATGCCGTCGTCGAGCAGCTCGTCGCCGTGCCACGCCAGGGTGAGGGGGGTGGGCATCGATCACTTCCCGTCGGGCCGCCGGGTCGAGTCACCCCTTGTATATAACATCAAGTCTACGAAAGGATGAGACGGCAGTCTCATTTCGATCCGTCGGGCGCGAACCGCACACGCCGGGCCGGGCCGACCGGCCCCCGCTACTGGTGGAGATGGCACGATGCACGAGTCGATCAACCTGGTCAGCGGCGAGTTCTGGGGCCGCGACCCGCACGAGGAACTGCGCTGGATCCGCGAGAACGAGCCGGTGTACCGGGACGAGAACGGCGGCGTCTGGGGGATCTCCAAGCACGCCGACGTCAAGGCGGTGTCCCGGAACCCCGAGGCGTTCTCCAGCGCGCACGGCATCCGGCCCGACAACGCCGCGATGCCGATGATGATCGACATGGACGACCCGGAGCACAAGCTGCGCCGCAAGCTGGTCAGCGCCGGCTTCACCCCGCGCCGGGTCGCCGCGCAGGAGGACTACCTGCGCCGCATCTGCGACGAGATCCTCGACGGCGTCTGCGAGCAGGGCGAGTGCGACTTCGTCCACGACATCGCCGCCCAGCTCCCGCTGATCGTGATCGGCGACGCGCTCGGCTTCGCCCCCGAGGACCGGCAGAAGCTGCTGGCATGGTCGGACGACATGCTCCGCGCCCTGACCGGCGGCGACGACCTGGAGCTGATGGTCAAGGCCGGTGAGGCGTTCAACGGGTTCAACGAGTACGCCACCCGGGCCGTCGAGCTGCGCCGCGCCGACCCGCGCGACGACCTGCTCAGCATCCTGGTGCACGCCGAGATCGACGGCGACCACCTCGACCACGACTCGCTGCTCCAGGAGTCGCTGCTGATCCTCATCGGCGGCGACGAGACCACCCGGCACGTCATCTCCGGCGGCATGTACCAGCTGTGCCTCCACCCCGGCCAGCGCCGCGCGCTCATCGACGACCCCGGGAAGATCCCGACGGCGGTCGAGGAGATGCTGCGCTGGGTCTCCCCCATCAAGAACATGAACCGGACCGCGACCCGCGACGTCGAGCTCGGCGGGCGGACGATCCGCGAGGGCGACAAGGTGCTGCTGCTGTACCCGTCGGCCAACCGGGACGCGGACGTGTTCGACGACCCGTTCCGCTTCGACGTGGAGCGCACCCCCAACGACCACATCGCGTTCGGCAACGGCCCGCACTTCTGCCTCGGCAACAGCCTCGCCCGGCTGGAGCTGAAGGTGATGTTCGAGCGGCTGCTGGCCCGGCTGCCCGACATCGAGCCGATCGAGGACGGCGAGCCCGCCCACCGGGCCGCGAACTTCGTCTCCGGCTACGAGTCGTTCAAGGTCAGGTTCACCCCGTCCGCGCCGCTGGGCGCCTGACGTGGACGACCTGCCGGAACTCGGCTTCTACGGGCTGGCGGGGCACTCGTCCTCGCCCCGCGACCTGCTCGGCCAGGTGCGCGACGGCGAGCGGCTCGGCCTCGGCTCGGTGTTCCTGTCGGAGCGCTTCGCCACCAAGGACGCCGCGACCCTGTCGGGCGCGGCGGGCGCGGTGAGCGAGCGGCTCGGCATCGCCACCGCGGCCACCAACCACAACACCCGGCACCCGCTCGTCACCGCGACGTTCGCGGCGACGATGCACCGGCTCACCGGCGGGCGCTTCGCGCTCGGCCTCGGCCGCGGGTTCGACCTGCTGTTCGATGTGATGGGCCTGCCGCGGGTGACGTCCGCGCAGCTCGAGGACTTCATCGGGATCATGCGGCGGCTGTGGCGCGGCGAGGCGGTCGTCGACCACCACGGGCCCGCCGGCGACTTCCCGTACCTGAACCAGGACGCCGCCTTCGACGAGGACATCCCGATCCTGCTCACCGCGATGGGCGAGAGGACGCTCGAATTCGCCGGGCGGGTCGCGGACGGCGTCGTCCTGCACACCTTCTTCACCGACGAGACCCTGGACCGCTCGGTGCGGGCCGTGCGGCGCGGCGCCGAGCGCGCCGGGCGCGACCCGGCGGGCGTCCGCGTCTGGTCGGTCCTCGCCACCGTGGGCGACCACCTGGACGAGGAGCAGCGGCTGCGCAAGCTCGTCGGCCGGTTCGCCACCTACCTCCAGGGGTACGGCGACCTGCTCGTCCGCGTGAACGGCTGGGACCCGGCGCCGCTCGCCCGGTTCCGCGCGGACGACCTCGTGAGCGGCTTCCCCGGCGCGTTCGACGCGATCGGCACGGCGGACCAGCTCGCGCACGTCGCGACGCTCATCCCCGACGAGTGGCTCGCCGCCTCCGCGACCGGCACCGCCGAGGCGTGCGCGCGGCGCGTCCTCGACCAGTTCGGCGCCGGCGCCGACGGCGTGATCCTGCACGGGGTGACGCCGTCCGAAGTCGAACCGGTCGTGGCCGCCTACCGGGACGTCAGGCCGGAGGGCCCCGCGCGCACGGCCCGGCACAACCCCGGACGGAGCTGACCCCCGTGCCCGTCATCGACGGCCCGTCCGGGCTGACGCCCGCCGCGCTCAGCGAGATCTTCGAGGCCCCGGTGACCTCCGTCGCCTGGGAGAAGGTCGGCTCCGGGCAGATCGGCGCGTGCTACCGCCTCCGGCTGGAGGGCGCCGACGGCGTGCCGCGCCGCCTGGTCGCGAAGATGGCGGCGGAGGACGAGGCGTCCCGCGCGTTCCTCGGCCCCGCCTACCGCGCCGAGGTGTCCTTCTACCGGGACATCGCCCCCACCGTCGACGTGCGGACACCGCGCTGCCACTACAGCGCCCTGTCCGAGGACGGCACGGCGTTCGTCCTGCTGCTCGACGACCTGCATCCGGCGGCGCAGGGCGACCAGCTCGCCGGCTGCACGCCGGAGCAGGCCGCCGACGCCGTGACGAACCTCGCGGGCCTGCACGGGCCCCGCTGGTGCGATCCGACGCTCGCGGACCTGCCGTGGCTGGGCGCGGTCGGCGCGGACGATGCGGCGACGCTGGCCGAGGTGTTCGCGCCCGCCGTCGAGACCTTCGCGGACCGGTTCGCCGCCGACCTCGGCGACCGGGACGTCCGGACGCTGCGCGAGACCGCGGACGCCGTCGCCGCGTGGGTGACGGCGCGTCCCGAGCGCTTCGGCCTCGTCCACGGCGACTACCGGCTCGACAACCTGCTCTTCCCGCCGGCGCCGGAGCGCGGCGCTACGGCGGTGGACTGGCAGACGCTCAGCATCGGCCACCCCCTGCGCGACCTCGCCTTCTTCCTGGGCACGAGCCTCGACCCCGGCGCTCGCGCGGAGCACGAGCGGTCCCTGGTCGCGGCCTACCACGCGGCGCTCACCGGGTACGGGGTGGAGGGCTACGGCCTGGACGAGTGCTTCGACGACTACCGGTTCGCCGCCCTCCAGGGCCCGCTGATCACGGTGCTCGGCTGCGCGTACGGGGCGCGGACCGAGCGCGGCGACCGGATGTTCCTCGCCATGGCGGCCCGGTCCTGCGCCGCGATCCGGGACCTGGGCTCGCTCGGCCTGATCTGACCTCGCCGCTCAGGCCGCCTCGGTGCCGAGGGTCCGCGCGACGGACCGGCGGGCCGCGAGGCGCGCGGGCACGGCGGTGAGCGCCGCCGTCGCCAGCGGAGCGGCGAGCGCGGGGACGAACAGCGACCATGTGGAGGGAACGGCGACGTTCGGCGGGGAGAAGAGCTCCACCAGGACCACCCCCAAGGGGACGCCGATGACCGCGCCGGGCAGCGTCGGGAGGAGTTGCGCCGCGGACAGCCCGGCCGTGACCTGGCCGGGGGTCGCGCCGAGCGTCCGCGCGATCGCCATGACGGGCCTGGCCTCCAGCGCGGTCGTCCAGGTGATCGTGACGATGTTCACCGCGGCGAGCGCGGCCAGCGCGAGGGTGACGGCGAGCAGCACGTCGTGGCCCTGCTCGCTCTGCACGTTGCCCAGGTGGGAGGAGCCCAGGCCGTAGTCGTGGCCGGTCTGGACGCGGGCCGTCAGCAGGGCCGTGGAGCCGATCACCGTCACCGCGATGCTCGACGCGTGCAGGACGGCGCGGCCCGGCCGGCGGGCGATCAGGCGGAGCGCGAGCAGCAGCGAGGTCGGCAGCAGCGCCGACGGTCCGACCAGCCAGGACCGGCGGGCGGGCCGGCGGGCGGTGTCGGCCAGCGCGGTGACGGTCTCGGTGCGCAGCGCGCGCCGCGTCGGGCCGAGGGTGGTGAGGACCGCCACGGCCAGCGCGAGGAGCGTCGTGGCGGCGATGGTGTCGCCGGTCGGGCCCGCGGCCGCGGACAGCAGGCTCGCGGTCGGGTTGGCGAGGCCGGGCGCGGCCAGCCGGGCGATCGCCAGCCCCAGCGCGTCGCCGATCAGCGCCAGCACCAGGTACTCGCCGAGCAGGACGGCGGCGATGGTCCCCGGCGTGGCGCCGACGGCCTTGAGCAGCCCGACCCGCCGGGTCTGCCTGGTGGCGCGCCCCGCCGCCAGCGTGGCCACGCCGCCGACGGCCAGCAGGGCGAGCAGCCAGCTGCCGATGACCAGGACCGGCTGGCTCTCGCGGAGGATGTGCGCGTCCTGGACGGCCATGAACCGCCAGGTGAAGAAGTTCGCCGGCTGCTCGTCGCCGAAGGGGCGGCGGGAGTCCACGAACTCCTCGGCGGCGGCGGGGTCCCGCAGTTTCAGGTAGAGCAGGGAGGTCACCGGAAGGTCGGCGGCCGCCAGCGCCCCGGTGTCGGCCTCGCTCATCCAGACCAGGCCGCCGTAGTCGTCCGGACCGCCGTCCGGGCCGACCATCTGCGCCCACGGATAGATGGTGTGCGCGGTGGTCACGGCGATCCCGGCGACGGGACGCGAGCGGCCCGCGACGGTGACGCGGTCGCCGACCCGGACGCCCATGGCGGACGCGAAGCCGCGTTCGACCACGACGCCGCCGGGCCGCACCCAGGTGCCCGACGTGACCAGCGGTCGATCGACCGGGCCCGGCGTCGCCCCGGCGCCCTGCGCCACCGCACGCGACGTGCGGCCGTGCGCGGTCAGGGTCGTGTAGTACTGGCGGTACGGCCCGCTATGGGCGGTGACTTCGGACGCCTGTGCCAGCGGTGTCAGCGCCGAGGTCGCGGCTCGGTCGGCGCCGGGGGAAAGCGCCACCACGTCCGGTCCGGCCGTGGCCGCGCGGGTCTGGCGGTAGAGCGTGTCGGTCGCCCCGTTCAGCGAGATGCCCAGGGCCAACGCGGCGGTGGCGGCGGTGATCGAGACGAGCATCATCGCGGCCTGGGCGGGATGGCGGCGCACGTCCGCCACGACGAGGCGGAGCACCACGAGGACGCGGCCCACGGGGCTCACTCTCCCAGCCCGAGCATGTCCCCGAGCCCCCCGGCGGCGCGGCCCGCCAGCCGGGTGTCGTCGACGAACGTCCCGTCGCGCATCGAGACCACCCGGTCCGCGGTCGCCGCGACCCGCTCGTCGTGCGTGACGATGACGAGGGTCTGCCCGGCGGCGCGCAGCCCCTCGAAGAGCCGCAGCACGTCGAGCGTCGCCGCGGTGTCGAGGTTCCCGGTCGGCTCGTCCGCCAGCAGCACCAGCGGCTCGTTGGCCATGGCGCGGGCGATGGCCACCCGCTGCCGCTGCCCGCCCGACAGCTCCCACGGCAGGTGCCGGGCGCGGTCGGCGAGCCCGACCCGCTCCAGCAGCAGGGCCGCCCGGCGCCTGGCCGCGCGCGGCGAACGGCCGGCCAGCAGCACGGGCAGTTCCACGTTCTCCCTCGCCGACAGCTCCTCCACGAGGTGGAACGCCTGGAAGACGAACCCGACCGACCGGCGCCGCAGCCGAGCCAGGGCCCGCTCGCTCAGCGCGTCGATGCGCCGGCCGGCCAGCCGCACCTCCCCGCGGCTGGGCCTTTCCAGGCCGCCCAGCAGATGCAGGAGCGTGGACTTCCCGCAGCCGCTCGGCCCCGTCACCGCCAGCATCTGCCCCGCCGGGACGTCCAGGTCGACCTCGTCGACCGCCCGGACCAGCCCCTGCCCCTGGCCGTGCTCCTTGCACAGGCCGCGGCTCTGCAGCACGGCGCCCGCCTCGTTCATGCGTCCCCGGTTCCGTCTCGAAGCGTCGACCAGACGCGCTCACAGGACTCCAGCCACCGCAGGTCCGCTTGCAGGCGCAGCGCGACGCCCTCCAGCAGCAGGCCTGCGGTCGACCCGTCCGGCTCGGCGAGCACGGCGCGCTGCACCTCGTTCAGGCGGCGCAGCAGCTCGCGGCGCTGCGCGTCCACCAGCTCCACCGGATCGGCGAGCCGGCCCGCGGCCGCTGCGGCGAGCTTCAGGTGGAACTCCGCCAGGTTCGGCTTCGGCCAGTTCACCTCGCTCAGCCAGGCGGCGACCCGCCGCTGCCCGGCCGGCGTCAGCGCGTACACCTTGCGGTCCGGCCGGTCGGGCAGGCCGTCGGCGCGTTCGGACGCGACGAGCCCCTGCTTCTCCAGCCGGGCCAGGGTCACGTAGACCTGGCCCGCGTTCATCGACTCCCCGAGCGGCCCGAGGGCCCGCCGGAGCCGCTCGCGCAGGCGGTAACCGTGCGACGGTTCCTTCGCGAGCATCGCCAGCACCGCGTCCTGCATGCACCACCCCTAACGGCTAGCTAATGAATAGCGGTTAGCCAATAGGGGCGTCAACCGGAGGCCGCCCGGCGAGCGCCCGCCTCGCCGCGCCGCCGCGGCCGGTGTCAGGCGGGTTCGCAGATCACGACGGGGATCTCGCGATCCGTCCAGGACTGGTACTTGTCGAAGTCGGCGTAGACGGCGACCAGGCGGGGCCACAGCGCCGCGCGCTCTTCCGGAGAGGCGGTGCGGGCGCGCATGCGGCGGACGTCGCGCCGCACCTGGACGGTCACGCGCGGGTCGGCGCGCAGGTTGAGGTACCAGAGGGGGTCCTTGGGCAGCCCGCCCTGGGACGCCACGATGACGACGCGGTCGCCGTCCGGCATGTAGAGCAGCGGCTGCGTGCGCGGGCGGCCGGTCTTGCGCCCCTTGGTGGTGAGCAGGCAGATCGGCACGCCCTTGCGGAAGGCGCTGCCGAGCCGCCACGTCCCGCCGACCCGCCCGCCGGTCGCGCGGTAGACCGCGATGTTGACGCGCGACATGATCTTGAGGATCTTCGGCATGATCGGCGAGTCCAGGCCCTTGGGCGCGGCGGTCCCCTTCGGCGGCATCGTCATCCCTTCCCTTCGTAGTCGGGCAGGCGCGGCAGCCGCCCGGCGGCGAGCGCCTCGGCCTGCTCGGCGAGGCCCGGTTCGTACTCGGGGTGGGTGAGGACGAGGAAGCGGCCCTCGCGGACGGCGCTCAGCGTCGCCTCCACCGCGTCCTCCACGGGGATGCCGCCGGCCACGGTGCCGGCGATCACCTCCTCCATGAACGCGGAGTCCTCGCCCGGCTCGGTCGCCAGCCCGGCGGGACGGCCCCGCTCCGACTCGTGGATGCGCGTCCGCACGCCGCCCGGGCACAGCGCCGAGACCCCCAGCGGCGAGTTCTCCAGCGCCAGTTCCTGGGCCAGGCTGAGCGTCGCCGCGAACGCCGCCCACTTGGAGACGGTGTAGGGCGCGGCGCCGGGGCCGGCGAACAGCCCGGCGACGGAGCAGGTGTTGACGATGTGCCCCTCGCCGCCCTGCTCGATCATCCGGGGCACGAAGGCGCGGACGCCGTGCAGGACGCCCCAGAGGTTGACCCGCAGCGTCCATTCGAAGTCGGCGGCGGGACGCGTCCACGTACGCCCGCCCATGTAGACGCCCGCGTTGTTGAACAGCAGCCGCACCTCGCCGAACTCGGCGAACGCGCGGTCGGCGAACGCGCGCACGGACGCCTCCTCACCGACGTCGGTGACCTGCGTGACCACCGTAGCGCCGGGACCCAGGGCCCGTGCGGTCTCCGCGAGGGCCTCCTCGTCGATGTCGGCGAGGGCCAGGCGCACCCCCTCGCGCGCCAGCCGGACCGCGAGCGCCCGTCCGATACCGCTTCCGGCGCCGGTCACGGCCGCCGCCCTTCCGCGCAGGTCCCGCACGGCACCCTCCAGCGTCAGCCGTCCCGCCCCTGTCGGCGGGGTCGCGAGCACGCTAATCTCGATCTGAACTTGCATCAAGTATCAAGTATCAAGGAGTCGCCATGGCGATCCGCAGCGCGTCCCCCGGCACCGCGGTCGTCGTCACCGGCGGCGCCTCGGGCATCGGGGCCGCCTGCGCCCGCGCCCTCGCCGAGGTGGGCCGCCCGGTCGCGCTGTGGGACCGCACCGACCCCTCCGGCGTCGCCGCGGCCGTGACCGCCGACACCGGGACGGCGACCCTCGCCGTCGGCATCGACGTGACCGACGCCGCCGCGTTCCCGGACGCGATCGAGCGCAGCCGCGCCGCGCTCGGCCCGATCGGCGGCCTCGTGCACGCCGCCGGGATCTCCGGGCCGGCCGCGGTCGGCGACCTCGACGAGGCCCGCTGGGACGCGGTCCAGCACGTCAACCTGCGAGCGCACGCGCTGCTGTCCCAGGCGCTGCTGGACGACCTGCGCGCGCAGGAGGGCTCGGCGATCGTCGGGATCGCCTCGATCGAGGCGTTCGTCGGAAGCCTGTTCATCCCGTCGTACTGCGCGTCCAAGGCGGGGATGCTCGGCCTCACCCGCTCGATGGCGCACCTGCTCGCCGGCGACGGCGTCCGCGTCAACGCCGTCTGCCCCGGCTACATCGACACCCCGATGCTCAGCACGGACGTGCCGGCCGAGATGCGCCCCCTGTTCGAGGCCAAGGCCCCGGTCGGCCGGCTCGGCCGCCCGGAGGAGGTCGCCGCGGCGGTCCGGTTCCTCATGAGCGACGAGGCGTCCTTCATCACCGGCACGCACCTGACGGGGGGCGGGGGGGCCCCCCCCCGCCGACCGTGGTTGGGGGGTGACTGGCCCCTCCACGGCCCTTTTTTGTTAACGCGGT
>NZ_JBEYYT010000285.1:0-12481 GCF_040645715.1 Spirillospora sp. NPDC046719
CCGGCGAGGCCCGCGAGCGGCTGCGCGCCGCGGTCGAGGTCTTCGAGGAGTGCGGGATGCGCGGGCTGCACGCGCAGGCCGTCCGGGAGCAGCGGCGGCTCGGCGTCCGGGTGCCGGGCGGCGCCCGCACCGCCCCCGCCAAGGGCCGCGGCAAGGGCGCCGGCAAGGACGAGCTGCCGTTCGGGCTGTCGCCGCGCGAGCACGAGATCGCGCTGCTCGTCGCCGAGGGATGCAGCAACCAGCAGATCGCCGAGCGGCTGTACCTCAGCGTCCGCACCGTCGAGACGCACCTGTCCCGCGTCTTCGCCAAGATCGGCGTCCCGTCCCGCGTCGGCGTCGCGACCGCCATGAACCGGCCCGGATGAACCGGCGGCGGCCGGCACCGCGGCCCTTACCCGCCTGACGAACGCGAGACGACGGTGAACCGGCGGCGCCCGCCGGGCCTCTTAATGCACGTACGTAGTCATACGGGACCCCCCGTCCCCCATCACACGTAAGTACGGGTTCTCCACGATGCCGGGCGGACGGCCGCGTTTGGCAAGGTTGGGGCGTCAGGAAGCCGGAGGGAAATGCCATGGACCAGCGGATCGCGCGCTTCACGCTCGCGGGCGTCGCCGACGCCGAGGTCTCCGTGCACCCCTTCGCGACCGAGGACGGGCTGGGCCTGAACCTCACCCGGTTCCGCCGCGCCGACAGCGACGACGTCGTGCTGCTGGTGCACGGGCTCACGACCTCCAGCGACATGTACATCATGCCGGAGCACGAGAACCTGGTGAACTTCCTGCACGACTCCGGCTTCGGGGACGTCTGGGCGCTCGACTTCCGGATGAGCGGCCGGTTCCCTTACGACGCCGAGACGCACCGCTACACCCTCGACGACGTCGCCCAGTACGACCATCCGGCGGCGATCGCCGAGCTGCGCCGGCACATCGGGGACGGCCGCCGGGTGCACGTGATCTCGCACTGCCTCGGGTCGGTGTCGTTCGCGATGGCGGTGTTCGCCGGCACGGTCACCGGCATCGCCAGCCTGACCTGCAACAGCGTCGCGCTGACGCCGCGGACGTCGCGCTGGTCGAAGATCAAGCTCGGGTACGGGCCGGCGGTGCTGGAGTACGTGCTCGGCCCGTCGCACCTCGACCCGCGGTTCGGCGCCGCGCCGGTGCTGACCCGCGGCTGGATGATCGCCAAGGCGGTCGGGCCGTTCCACTCGGCCTGCGACGAGCCCGCCTGCCACATGCTCAGCTTCATGTGGGGCGGCGGCAAGCCGATCTTCACGCACGCGAAGATGTCCCCGGTCACGCACGGCCGGCTGCCGGACCTGTTCGGCGCCGTCGGCGTCCACTACTACCGGCACGTCCACAGGATGGTGAAGGCCGGCCGCGCCGTGAAGTACGACCCGCGCGACCCCCGCCACGCCGGACTGCCCGCCGACTACCTGTCGGGCGCCGCGGACGTCACGACCCCGATCCTGTTCCTCACCGGAGACCGCAACCACGTGTTCACCGACTCCAACATCGTCTGCCACCGCACGCTCGAACGGGTCGCGCCGGGCCTGCACGAGCTGGAGATCCTCCCCGGATACGGCCACCAGGACCCGTTCATGGGCGCCCAGTCCGCCGCCGAGGTGTTCCCGCGGGTGCTGGACTTCCTGAAGCGGAAGGCGGGCTGACATGGGCGCCCCCCGCGAGAGCGTCGAGCACGCCGACACCGTCGTCGTCGGCTCCGGGTTCGGCGGCTCGGTGACCGCGTACCGGCTGGCGGAGGCCGGGCGGCAGGTGGTGCTGCTGGAGCGCGGGCAGCCGTACCCGCCGGGCAGCTTCCCCCGCTCCCCCGCGCAGATGGGCCGCGCGTTCTGGGACCCGGCCGCCGGGCTGTACGGGATGTTCGACGTGTGGAGCTTCGAGGGCTGCGACTCGGTCGTGTCCTCCGGTCTCGGCGGCGGGTCGCTGATCTACGCGAACGTGCTGCTGCGCAAGGACGAGCACTGGTTCGTGCACGACCAGCCGATGCGCGGCGGCGGGTACGAGTCGTGGCCGATCTCCCGCGCCGACCTCGACCCGCACTACGACGCGGTCGAGCGGATGCTGGGCGCGACGCCGTACCCGCTGGACCGGGCGCCGTTCGACGACACCCCGAAGACGCACGCGATGCAGGACGCGGCGGCCGAACTGGGCCTGGACATCACGCTGCCGCCGCTGGCGGTGAGCTTCGCCGACCGCCCGGGCGGCACGCCCGGGATCAGCCTGCCGATCGCCGACCCCGCCTACGGCAACCTCCACGGAATCGGGCGGCGGACGTGCCGGCTGTGCGGCGAGTGCGACATCGGCTGCAACGAGGGCGCCAAGAACAGCCTCGACCACACCTACCTGTCGGCGGCGGCGCACCACGGCGCCGACATCCGCACCTCCCACGAGGTGAAGGCGATCCGGCCGCGGCCGGGCGGCGGGTACGAGGTCGACTACGTCCACCACGCCGACCTCACCGCCGAGGCGCGGCGGCCGCGGGTCGCGACGATCTCCTGCGACCGGCTGATCCTCGGCGCCGGCACCTACGGGACGACGTTCCTGCTGCTGAGGTCGCGGGAGGCGTTCCCGGGGCTGAGCGAGGCGCTCGGCAGCCGGTTCAGCGGCAACGGCGACCTGCTGACGTTCCTGCTGAACGCCAAGGACCGCAACCGGGTCCGGCCGCTGGACGCCGCGCGCGGCCCGGTGATCACCACCGCGATCCGGCTGCCGGACGAGGTGGACGGGGTGCCCGGCGCGGGCCGCGGCGCCTACATCGAGGACGGCGGCTACCCGGCGTTCGCCGACTGGATCGTGCAGGGCTTCGACACCGGCCACGAGATCGAGCGCGCGGTGAAGTTCCTGTGGGGCCGCTTCACCGAGTTCTTCAAGGACGCGCCGGACACCAACCTGTCCAAGGAGATCTCCGAGCTGATCGGGGACGGGGCGCTGACGGTGAGCTCGCTGCCGCTGCTCGGCATGGGCCGCGACACCGCGGACGGGCGGCTGCGCCTCAAGGGCGGCCGGCTCGCCGCGGACTGGACGACCGAGACCAGCGAGGCGCTGTTCACCCGCGTCCGCAAGACCATGCAGGGCATCGCGGACGTGCTCGGCGCGCACTACGCCGACAACCCGATGTGGTTCCGCAAGCGGATCGTCACGGTGCATCCGCTGGGCGGCGCCCCGATGGGGGCGCACCCGGGCGAGGGCGTCTGCGACGCCTTCGGCGAGGTGTTCGGGTTCCCGGGCCTGTACATCGCCGACGGGGCGGCGATGCCGGGTCCGGTGGGCCCGAACCCCTCGCTGACGATCGCCGCGCAGGCCGACCGGCTGGCGACGCGGCTGCTGGAGGACCTGCCCGGCCGCGGGGGCGCGGGCGGGCCGGAGGGTGCGGGGACCGTCCCGTCCGACACGGGGGCCGAGCCGGCCGGGGGTGCCGGCTCGCCGGACGGGGCGGGGCGCGACTCGGCGTACGGCCAGGGCTCGGGGAGCCGCGGAGGTCCGGGGGGACCGTCCGCCGCGGCGCCCGGCCGTACGTCGCTGTCGTTCACCGAGGAGATGAAGGGGTTCATCACCTTCGGGGAGCGCGACGCGCGGATCGGGGAGCTGGCCGACGGGCGGATCCCGCTGGCGTTCCGGCTGACGATCACCGCGCACGACGTGGACCGGTTCCTGGACGAGCCGGGCCACACCGCGACGGCCGAGGGGTGGGTCGACGCGACGGGGCACGGGGGGCGCCGCGAGGTGGAGCGGGGGTGGTTCAACCTGTTCGTCCCCGACGGCGGGGAGGACCGCCGGCTGATGAAGTACCGGCTGTACTTCACCGACGGGGCGGGGCGCCCGCTGACCCTCGCGGGGCACAAGAACGTCCTGCACGGTCCGCCGACGCGGATCTGGCCGGACACCTCCACGCTGTACGTGCGGCTGCTGGAGGGGCACGTCCCGGAGGAGGCGGAGGACGGGGCGCCGGTCGCGGGGGCGGGCGTCCTGCACATCCAGCTGTCGGACTTCGCGCGGCAGCTGACGACCTTCCGCACGTCCGGCCCGGACGGCCTGGAGACGCTGCTGCGCTTCGGCCGGTTCTTCGCCGGGGAGCTGTGGGAGGTGTACGGCCCGGATCATCCGGGCTGATCTCCCGAGGGGGGCTCGAACGTGCAGGCCGAGGGAACTGCGGGGTGCTCTCGGCCTGCACCTTTTTCTCCGCGCCCCGTCCGCCGGGGGGGGAGGCGTCAGAGGTCGCCGGCGCGGCGGGCGGGGCAGTCGGGCGGGCAGTGCTCGGCGTGCGCGGGCAGCCAGCGGGCGAAGGCGTCGATCATGGCCTTCAGGCCGAGGCGCAGCGCAGCGCCGGTGCCCGGGACCAGCGGCTCGAAGCGGGAGTGCCAGCGGATGAACGTGCCGGTGCCGCGCTGGTCGAGGTACACGTCGCAGCGGTAGTGGCGGACGGGCAGGCCCTTGAGCGCGATGTAGGCGAAGTGGGCGTGGGGCTCGTAGGCGACGGTCTGCTCGGCGGCGGGCCAGATCGACTTGACCGCGCCGACGCCGTAGGTGGTGGTGTCGCCCTTGCGGGTCTGCTTGGCGGCGGTCGGGAACCTGCCCCAGGCGCCCCACGCCTCGGGCACGGCGAGGTGCCGGAAGATCTCGTCGGGCGCGGCGGTGGTGGCGGCGGTCGCCTCGATCTCGTAGGGCATGGTGGGCCTTTCCCCGTCGTGACTACCGCACGGTAGCCAGCCGGGTACCGGCGCACAAGCCCTTCCGCGCCCGGCGAGCCGGGCTCACGTTCCGGCGAGCCGGGCTCACGTTCCGGCGAGCCGGGTCCGGTAGACGGCGCGGGCGCGGTCGAGGAGGTCGAGGTGGCCGGCGAGCTGCCCGGGGCCGTCGAGGCGGGCGGCTCGGCGGATCATGTCCTCCAGGCCGTCGAGGTAGTCCAGGCACCAGCGCAGGTCGTCCTCGCGGGCCGCGGGCCTGTCGTCCACGTGCAGGTGGACGGGGCTGGTGTGGGCGAACGCGCCACCGCGGCTCATCGACCGCGGGTGCGGCGGCCCCGCCGCGACGGCGACGAGGTAGGTGGGGCGGCCGACGGTGAGCTCGGCGGTGACCTCGCCGGGCGGGCCTTCGGCGAGGACGCCGTCGGCGGTCCGCAGCTGGACGCTCGCGACCTCGGGTCCGACGGTCCGGGCCGTCGCGGTGACGCGGTCGCCGGGCGCGAGGTCGAGGACGTCGCCGGGGCCGTGCCCGTCCACCTCCAGCTCCAGCCAGGGGCCGGTGGTGGCGAAGGTGCGGCCGCGCCGGACGGCCTCCGCGAACGACGCGGCGGTGAGGGGGCCGTCGACGCGGGCGTATACGCGTCCCCAGCCGGGCGGGCTGGACTGGTTGCCGCGCCGCTGGAACGACAGCATCGCGTCCGTCCCGGCGGTGGCGGCCAGCCGGTTGCCGGCGCCGAGGAGCCGCCGGTACATGACGGCGGTGGCCTGGATCGAGGAGTGGTTGACGACGTCGAGGGTGTCGACGAGGCCGAGCGCGGCGTCGGCGACGATCTCGCGGGCCGAGCAGTTGCGGCCGGCGGTCAGCAGCGCGGCGGGCGGGTCGCCGTCGTCCGCCGGGAGGTGGAACGGGTGGCTGTACCCCATGAGCGCGCCGCGTTCGCGCAGCTCGCGGTAGCCCTCCCCGTTCGGCGGCCAGTCGGGGGCGCCGGCGAACCCGGTGTGGTAGCGGCCGGGCGGCGCGTCCACGCCGAACGCGTACAGGTGGCCGAGCAGGTCGTTGCGGTACTCGACGCCGAGCCGGGCGAGGTGGGTCGCGTCGGACCAGGGCAGGTCGTCGCCGGCCCAGTGCTCCAGGGCCTCGCGGTCGTAGACGCGCTCGCCCGCCACGTTCCCGGCGACGAGGTTGAGGACGTGCAGGTCCTCGCCCCGCTGGACGGCGGCGGCCTGCGCGGGCGTCCCGACGGTGTCGCCCGTCCAGTTCATGTGGACGTGCATGTCGCCGCCGTACCAGCCCCTGGCGGCCGCGTCGTAGAGCCGCTCCGGGGCGATCTCGACGAGGGTCTCCGCGCCCGCCTCCGGGGTGACGGCCTTCTCCACCGTGCCGTGCTCCATGCCGCGGGTGACGCGGACGGTCAGCGGCTCGGCGGGGACGTCGAGGACGAGGTCGTCGCCGTGGAAGTAGGGGGCGCGGTGCGCGTCGATCCGCTCGGGGGCGCCGGCGGGGTACCAGCCCTGGCCGTCGGCGCCGATCACCGTCCAGCGGCACGGGGTCCCGGCGCGCAGCCGCAGCCGTCCGGTGGGGACGCGCCTGACCAGCCCGTCGAGCGCGATCGGCGTGCCGTCGGCGGTGACGATGCTTCCCGAGGTGATGGGGACGAGCCGGACGCCGCCGGGCGGGATGTCGTGGTCGGCGCCGTCCACGCGGACGGTGGCGGGCGCGGTGCGCGAGGAGTCGATGAGCAGCGTGGTGCGCAGCTCCCGCCCGTCGGGCAGGGCCCGGGGGACGCTCTCGAGCGACGCGCCGTCCGGGGTGAGGCGCAGCGCGGCGAGGTTGTCCAGCACCCGGCCGGCGAGGGCGTCGCGGACGACCTCGGCGGCGACGAGTTCGGGCACGCGCGCGTCGATCTCCTCCGCCGTGGCGTCCGGGTACCGCGCCAGGAGCCGCTGGAGGCCGGCCATCCAGAAGTCGGCCTCGTCCAGCAGGAAGGCGCTCGTCTCGATCTGCCGGACGAAGCCGTTGGCGGGCTCTCCCCAGGTCGGGCCGTGCTCGTGCAGGAGCTCGCGGTACTCCTCCAGCGCCCGCGCCACCGCGGGCGGTACCGGCGGGTCGGCGTCGCACATCGTCGTCTCCCGGTGGTGGGGGACCGCCAGCGTTACACGGAACCGGTGCGCCGCCTAGGGTCCGCATCCGGCCCCGGTGCGGCGGCCGCAACCGCGAGCGAGGGAATGCACCACCGGGTGTATGGATCATGCTCCACGGCGGTCACGTCGTGTGCGCGCGCGCACGGAACGCGGCCGTCTTGACGCGGTTCTGGCAGGCGGTCGAGCAGAACCGGCGCTTGCCGTTGCGCGAGGTGTCGACGTACACGCGGTCGCAGTGCGGCGCGGTGCACACGCCGAGCCGGTCGTACAGCTCCCCGCCGAGGACGACGGCGAGGCCGGTGGCGCACGACGCGCCCCAGTCGGCGGTGATGGTGTCGCCGACGCCGTGGAAGTGCACGTGCCAGGGCTCCCCGTCGTGGCGCTCCAGGCGGGGCCTGGCCTGCGTCTCCTCCAGCAGGCGGTTGACCCGCTCGGCGGCGTCGTCGAGGTCGCCGGCGGTGACGGCCTCGAAGACGGCGCGCAGCTCGCGGGCGACGGCGGCCAGCTCCGCGGCCTGCTCGGCGGTGAGCCTGCGCGGCCAGCCGGCCCGCTCCAGGAACGCCTCGCCCGCGGCGACGGGGTCGGGCACCGGGTGCGGGCGCCCGCGGCTCTCCCCCTCGGTCAGCTCGTTGACCAGCGCGACGGTGTCCGCCACCACGCCATCAGTGTGACTGTTGAAGTTCACTTGACCAGTTACGCCTTCCCGGTTTAGCGTGTAACTGTCCAAAGGCTACATGACAGTCACAGGAGGGGTCATGACGCTGCTCGACCAGGAGACCGCCGGCACCTGGATCGCGCGCTGGGACGCCCAGCAGGAGGGCTACGTGCCCGACCGCGAGGAGCGCTTCACCGCGATGATCGACGCCGTCGAGGCCGCCGCCGGCCGGCCCGACCCGCTCGTGCTGGACCTCGGCTGCGGCCCCGGCTCCCTCGCCGGCCGGATCCTGGACCGGATCCCCGGCGCCACCGTCGTCGCCATCGACACCGACCCGCTCCTGCTGTCGCTCGGCCGCGCCGTGCACGCCGGCCGCGACGGCATCGCGTTCACCGCGCTCGACCTGCGCGAGCCCGGCTGGGCGGCCCGGCTGCGGCTGCCCCGGCAGGCCGACGCCGCCGTCTCCACCACCGCGCTGCACTGGATCTCCCCCGCCGGGCTGCGGGTCGTCTACTCCGAGCTGGCCACCCTGCTGCGGCCCGGCGGGCTGTTCCTCAACGGCGACGAGCTGCAGGTCGACGACGTCACGCCCGGCCTCGCCGGGCTGGACACCGCGCTGCGCGAGCGCAAGCGGGCCCGCCACGCCGCCGGCGCCCGCCCCGAGAACTGGGCCGAGTGGTGGGAGGCGATCGGCGCCGACCCCGCCTTCGCCGAGCTGCGCGGCGCGAGCGGCGAGGAGGTGACCGGCCACCACGGCTCGCCGTCGCGGCTGCTGTCCGCGCACGCCGACGCGCTGCGCGCGGCCGGGTTCGCCGAGGTCGGCACCCTCTGGCAGCACGGCGACAACCGCGTGCTCGCCGCCCTCCTCGCCGGCTGAGCGGCGGGCGGCGGGGGCGCGCCCGCTGGTCCGGACGCGGCGGCGCGCCGTACGCTCATGATCGTCCGCGTCCGCCGCACCGGCGGCGGCACCACGATGAGGATGAGGACCCACGATGAGCACATCGGCGGACGGCGCCCCGGTCACCCTGGTCACCGGCGGCGGCAGCGGGATCGGCGCGGCCACCACCCGGATCCTGCTCGGCCGCGGCCACCGCGTCGCGATCACCGGGCGCGGCGAGGACCGGCTGAAGGCGTTCGCCGCCGACGCCGGCGCCGGGGACGCCCTGCTGACCTTCCCCGGCGACGCGTCCGACCCCGAGGCGGTCGGCGCGGCGGTGGACGGGACGGTCGCCGCGTTCGGGCGGCTGGACCACGTGGTCGCCAACGCGGGGTTCTCCACCCACGACGACCTGGCGAACGGCGACCCCGAGCGGTGGCGGGAGATGCTGCTGACCAACGTGCTCGGCCCGGCGCTGCTGGTCAGGGCGGCGCTGCCCGCCCTGCGCATGACCGGCGGCCGGATCGTGCTGGTCGGCAGCACCGCGGGCGTGAAGAACACGCCCGGCAACTTCTACTCGGTGACCAAGTTCGCGGTGACGGCGCTGGCGGAGAACCTCCGGGTGCTCGTCACCGGCTCGGGCGTCGGCGTCACGCTGGTCTCGCCGGGACGGGTCGAGTCGCCGTTCTGGGACTCCCGGCAGGACGGCGTGCCCGACGGGCCCGTCATGACGGCGGACAACGTCGCGGAGTCCATCGTGTGGGCGCTGGCGCAGCCGGCGGGCGTCGAGGTCAACTCCGTCGTGCTGCGGCCGTCCGGCCAGGTGCACTGACGGGAGCCCCGGATGCCTCGGACGCAAGGGGCCGGGGGTGCGGCGCGCGCCCCCGGCCCCGCGGCGTCAGGAGCGGGCCATCCCGTACAGGTGCTCGACGTGCAGCTTGACGACCAGCCGCCCGTCCTGCACCATCACCCGCCGGTACTCGTCCCAGTCGGGGTGCTCGCCGCGGATGGCGCGGTACACGTCGACGAGCTCCTCCACCGCCGCGTCGTGCGGGTCGGCGGCCACCGCGGTCAGCTCCGCGGTGCCCTCGGCGACCGCGTACGACCAGCCGTCCGGCGCGCTGACGTGCAGGCTCGCCCGCGGGTCGCGGCGCAGGTTGCGGGCCTTGGCCCGGTCGGCGGTGATCGAGACGCGGATCAGCCGGGAGTCCGCGTCGAAGTGGTAGTTGACGTTGGACAGCTGGGGCCGCCCGTCCCGCTTGAGCGTGGCCAGCACGCCGAGGTCCCGCTCCTGCAGCAGTTTCACCAGTGCCGTGTCGTCCGCCATCGTCCGCCTCCCGGGTCGTGATCGTCTCCAGGGCACAACCGCGCCCGGTTCCGATCACTTCCCGGAGGACGGTCCCGGACACGTCAGCGCGCCGCCAGCGCCGGGAAGTCGAACACCCGGGCGTCGTCGGCCGGCCCCTCGCCGCCCGGCCCGCCGCTCCCGCCGCTCTCGCCGCCGGTGCCGCCGGCGGGGGCGAGCGCGGTCCGGTCGGTGAGGATGTGGCCGCGGAACACCGCGCCCTTGGCGGTGACCTTGACCGCCTGGAACGCGTCCGGGCGCAGCGCGCAGAACCCCGTCCGCACGACGTCGTCGAAGAGCGAGTCCGAGACCACGTAGGCCAGGTCGCGCTCGGGGTCGGCGGACAGCAGGCGGCGCAGCGGCCCCGCGTCCAGCAGCCGCTGGACGACGATGGGCGCGTCGCCGGCGGGCCCGAACGGCCCGGCGGTCAGCGTGCCGTGGTGCAGCGAGAGCCGCACCCGCAGCCGGAACCGGGCGCCCGCCTCGGCCGCCGCGCGGTTGATGTCGCGCAGCGCGCCCGCGAGCCCGATGGGGAAGTCGCCCGCCACCGGCGCGGGGTCGATCCCGTCCGGGAGCGTGGCCAGCTCGCCGTCGCCGCCGACCTGCTTGTCCCAGCGGGACCGGTCGAGCCCGACGCCGCGCGCGGCGCGGTCGAGCGCCTCCGACAGCTGGCGCTGGGCGAGCAGCTGCTCGCTGGTGTCCCGCTTGCTGTACCCCTGGATGTCCACCGCCATGAGCAGGCGGTAGTGCAGCGCGTGTCGCTCGTTCCCTTCCACTCCGAATCCGCCCCTCGTCCTCCGAGCAAATAGAGGGCCGGTTGCCCCGCATTCGCTCCACTGTGGAGTGAGTGTTGCCTGATGGAGGATCGCCGCGGTCGTCCGGATGGCAAAGGTGGGTCGTGCGTCGCCTCCTCCGCTCTCGTGTGACGTCGTTTCCGGTCACTTGGACGGGACGGCGGCGCCGTCGGCGCCCTCAAGTAAGTAATACCTAGCGAACAAGCAAGGGCGCTACCGGAATATTCACCGCAAAACGGCCAGCGCGGCCGGCGGTCCGATGCCGTTTCCGGCACCTCTTGAACCGGCCGTCGCCCCCGTCGCGTACTGCCTCCCGACGCGACACCCGGCGCACCGCGCACCGTCCCCCGCGCCGCGTCCCCGCCCCCGCACCCGCCGGAGAGCACGATGGCCAACAGATCGTCCACCGCGGCGCCGTCCCGCGCCCGCCCTCCCGCCGCGTCCGGTCCCTGGAGCTGGTTCCGCGGCCCGCGGCCCGCCGGCGCGGTCGACGACCAGGTGATCGTGACCGAGCTGTACCGGGTGTACGGCCGGCCGCTGCTGTCGTTCGTGCTGCGGCTCACCGGCGGCGACCGGCACTGGGCCGAGGACGTGGTGCAGGAGACCATGATCCGCGCCTGGCGCAGCGCGCACCAGCTCGACGAGAACGCGGCGTCGCTGCTGCCGTGGCTCGCGACCGTCGCGCGCCGGATCGTCATCGACGACCAGCGCCGCAAGAACGCCCGCCCGCAGGAGGCGGGCGAGGGGCCGCTGGAGAACATGCGCGTCCCCGACGGGCTGGAGGACCTGCTGCGCTCCGTCGTCGTATCCGAGGCCCTGCTCGCGCTGTCGCCCGCGCACCGCGAGGTGCTCAACGAGACGTTCTTCCGGGACCGGTCGGTGAACGAGGCCGCCCGGCACCTCGGCATCCCGGTCGGGACCGTGAAGTCGCGGGTCTACTACGCGCTCCGGGCGCTGCGGGTCGCCCTGGAGGAGAGGGGCGTGACGCCATGACCGCGCCCGCCGCGCACGTCGACGTCGGCGCCTACGCCCTCGGCCTGCTGGAGGAGCCGGACCGGCGCGCGTTCGAGGCGCACCTGTCGTCCTGCCTGCCGTGCCACGAGGAGCTGGCCGCGCTCAGCGGCGTCGCCGCGACCCTGGACGGCATCGGCCCGATCGCCGAGGCGCCGGGCGGCCTGCCCGAGCCGGCGCCGGTGCCCGAGCTGCTGCACCGCCGCATCCGCCGCGAGCGCCGCGGCCGCACGGCGCGGACGCTGGTGGGCGCCGCCGCCGGGCTCGTCCTGCTGGCCGGCGCGCTCGGCACCGGGTACACCGTCGGCGCCGACCGGTCCCCCGCTCCCGCGCGCGCGTCGGGGGCGTCCGACGGCGCCGCCGCGCTGCTGCGCGATGGGCACCGGACGGCCGCCTCCGACGCGGGGACGGGGGCGTCCGGGACCGTCGCGACGCAGGGGACCCCGTGGGGCAGCCGGGTCGCGCTGCAGCTCAGCAAGGTCCGCGGGCCGCTGGAGTGCGAGCTCGTCGCGGTGGACGGCGCGGGCCGCGCCCACACCGTCGCCGGCTGGTCCGTCCCCGCCAAGGGGTACGGCCTGCCCGGCTCGCCGCAGCCGCGGCTGACCGTGCAGGGCGGCGCCGCGGTCAAGCCCGCCGACATCAGGCGCTTCGAGGTCCGCACGATCGGCCCCGGCGGGCGGACGCTGCTCACCGTCCCCGCCTGACCCCGGCCCGCCCGGCCTGGGGCGGCGTGACGGGGACCACGGAGGCGCGTCCCCTAGGCTGGTCGGATGAGCAGGACCCGACCGTCCCCCGGCCCGCGGCTGATGCTTCCCGGCCTCCGCGAGGTCTACGCGGCGTTCGTCCGGGAGGCGGACGCGCTGCCCGCGCTGCCCGGCGCGCTGCAGGCCGAGGTGTGGACGTCCGCGCAGCTCGGGACGTTGGAGGCCGCCGCCCCGCACGAGGCGGGCCG
>NZ_JBEYYT010000286.1:0-12459 GCF_040645715.1 Spirillospora sp. NPDC046719
CGCGGCGGTGCTGGCGTCCAAGGAGCCCCTGGAGACCCACCGCCGCGGGCGGCCGCGCAGCGTCTGGGTACTGCTGCCCGAGGCCGAGCCCGCACTGCGCGAATGGGCCGCGTTCTTCGCCGCCGGCGCCGACAAGCGCGCCGCCGCCGAAGCCGGCCTCCCGCGCGCCGTCACCCCGCGCGAGGCCGAGGAGCTCCTCCACGACGCCGAGGTCTTCGTCACCCTCGTCGAGGACACCCTCGGCGTCACCAGCCAGCCGACGCTGTATTGATTGCATTGCCCTTGGCGGTCAGGCGCTAGAGCGCCTTCCCTTCGGCGGGCAATGCGTGCGATCGCAGCATCGCTTCGACTCGCCCTGGGGGCTCGCTGCGCGATCAAGTTCTCGCAAGCTCGAACTTGGCTTCGCACGCGATCGCGACGGTTCGGGTCGGCGCGTGGTCGGGGAGACGGCTGGGCGCCGTACGCCCCCAGACGAAGCCGTACGCCCCTCGACGAACTCGCCCCAGCCGGCCGCGCCGGTGCCGGTCGCGAATCCCCCCGAGCCGACCGGCGCCGGCGCGGTCCCGTCTCAAGGGGCGTCCGCCAGGACGCCCTCGGCGCGGAGGTGGTCGATCAACAGGCGGCCTATGTGGCGGATGTGCCCGGCCATCGCCGCGCGGGCGGCCTCCGCGTCGCGGGCGCGCAGGGCGTCGAAGACGGCGGAGTGGTCGTGCGCGGACGCCTCCGCCCAGCCCTCGATCCGGCCGAAGAAGCCCAGCGGGACGTAGTGCACGGTCAGCGCCAGCAGCGTCGTCATCCGCGACGAGCCGGAGGACCGGTTGATCGTCCGGTGGATCTCGTGGTTGAGGCGGTCGACGAGCTCGGCGTCCCGGTCGCGGGCGGCGGCCTCCAGCCGGGCCTGGACCTGCTCGAGCCGCTCGATCTCCGCGCTCTCCAGCGCGGTGGCGGCGCGGGCGGCCAGCTCGCCCGCGATGTGCGCCTGCACCTCGAACAGGTCGCCGACGTCCCGCTCGGTGAGCGGCAGCACCCGGAAGCCGCGGCGCGGCTCCCAGCGGACCGCGCCCTCGCTGTGCAGGATCATCAGCGCCTCCCGCACCGGGGTCGCGCTGATGCCGAGCTCGGCGGCGAGGTGCTCGGTGCGGAGGTAGCCGGGCGCCCGCAGGGCGCCGATCATGATGGCCTCGCGGACGTGCGCGGCGACCATCTCGCTGAGCTGGTGCCTGCCGCGCATCGCGGGGAGGCGTCCCGCGGCCGGTGCCGGGCCGGCGGACATGACCTGCGCACCCCCGCTCGCCGCGTGTCCGGAACGAGCCGAGCATACCGGCGGCGGCCGGCCGAGCGGGGGACCCGGAAGGCGCTCATGCATACTCTATAGAATGCAGAGTGACGTGACGCCGCCGCTCGCGGGGCTGCGGGTGATCGAGCTGTCCAGCTTCGTCGCCTCGCCGCTCGGCGGGATGACCCTCGCCCAGCTCGGCGCCGACGTGATCCGGGTCGACCAGATCGGCGGCGGCCCCGACATCGACCGGTGGCCGCTCGCCCCGTCCGGCCGCAGCCTGTACTGGGCCGGCCTGAACAAGGGCAAGCGGTCGCTCACGGCCGACCTGCGGTCCGCGGAGGGGCGCACGCTCGTGGCACGGCTGGCCGCCGAGGCCGGCGTGGTGCTGACCAACGCGCCGCCGCGCGACGGCCTCACGTACGAGGCGCTGCGCGAGCTGCGGCCCGACCTGATCCATGTGCAACTGCTCGGGACGCGTGAGGGCGGCAACGCCGTGGACTACACGGTGAACGCCGCGGTCGGCCTCCCGTCGCTCACCGGGCCGTCGGGGAGCGCCGAGCCGTCCAACCACGTGCTGCCCGCCTGGGACGTCGCGTGCGGGCTGTACCTCGCGATCGGGCTGCTGGCCGCCGAGCGGCACCGGCTGCGCACCGGCGAGGGGACGCGGCTGCGGGTCGCGCTGTCCGACGTCGCCCTCGCCACCGCCGGCAACCTCGGAATGCTCGCCGAGGCGCAGCTCGGGCAGGTCCGGCCGCGGCTCGGCAACCACCTGTTCGGCGACTTCGGCCGCGACTTCGCCACCGCCGACGGGCGCGTCATGGTCGCCGTCCTCACCGCCCGCCACTGGCGCGACCTGGTCGCCGCCACCGGTCTCACCGAGGTCGCGGACGCGCTGGAGCGCGCGCTCGGCGCCGACTTCCGCACCGCGGGCGACCGCTACACCTACCGGGACGCGCTCGGCGGCGTCCTCGCGCCCTGGTTCGCGTCCCGGACGTGCGCCGAGGTCGAGGACGGCCTGAAGGGCACCTCCGTGCTGTGCTCCCGCTACCGCGACCTCGCCGAGGTCGCCGCCGGCCTGCACGACGAGCCGATCATGGGCGAGATCGACCAGCCGGGCATCGGCCGCCACCTGGCCCCCGCCTCCCCGCTGCGGCTGGGCGACGGCGTCCCCGCCCCGGCGCCCGCCCCGGAGCTGGGGCGGCACACCGGCGAGATCCTCCGCGACGTCCTGGGCGTCCCCGGCGAGGAGGTGGAGTCCCTGCGCGCTCGCGGCATCGCCGGCGAACCCCGGTGACCGCGTTCGGATGACCTGCTTTGCGGTCCTTTCGGGTGGTTGTGCGATCGTTAGGGCGGCGAAGTAAGGGAGGGCATCGTGGCGGCGCGGGGCGGACGAGGGCTGGTGCCGCTGCTGGCGTTCCTCGGCGTGATGGCGTACTCGCTGTCGATGGCGGTCGTGACGCCCGCGCTCGCGCTGATCCAGGAGGGCCTGCACACCACCGCGGCCGGCGCCGCGTGGGCGATCACGTCGATGACGCTGTCGGCGGCCGTGGCGACGCCCGTGGTCGGCCGGCTCGGCGACCTGTACGGGCCGCGCCGGGTGCTGCTCGCGGTGCTGATCATCGCGACCGTCGGCATGGTCGTCGCGGCGGCGGCGGGGTCGCTCCCGCTGATGCTGTTCGGCCGGATGCTCAGCGGGATCGGCGGCGGCGTGTTCCCGCTCGCCTACACGATCATCCGGGACGTCTTCCCGCCCGCCCGGACCGCGTCGGCGGTCGGCCTGATGTCGTCCATGCTGGGCCTCGGCGGCGCGGTGTCGTGGTGCCTGGCCGGGCCGATCATCGACCTGCTGGGCTGGCGCTGGCTGCTGTGGGTGCCGGTGGCCGGGCTCGTGCCGGGCGTCCTGCTCGCCTGGTGGATCGTTCCAGCATCCGAGCCCCGGGAGGCCGCCCGGGTCGACTGGTGGGGCGCCGCGCTGTTCGCCGGCTGGCTGGTCGCGGCGCTGACCGCGCTGACCGAGGGGATGGACTGGGGCTGGACGTCCCCCGGCGTCCTCGGCCTGCTCGGCCTCGCCGCGGTGCTGGCGGCGGCGTGGCTGCGGGTCGAGGCCCGCGTCGCCGAGCCCCTGGTCGACCTGCGGCTGATGCGGGTCCGCGGGGTCTGGACGGCGAACGCCGCGTCCCTGCTGTCCGGGTACGCGCTGATGGCGGGCGGGCTGCTGTTCCCGCTGCTCGTCCAGCTGCCCGCGAGCACCGGCTACGGCTTCGGCGGGACGGCCACCCAGGCGGCCCTGCTGCAGCTGCCGGCCAGCATCGGGATGACGGCGGCGGGGATGACCGCCGGGCTCCTCGACCGCCGGATCGGGTCCCGGCTGGTCCTGCTCGGCGGGGCCGTGCTGACGGCCGCCGGCTACGCCTTCGTCGTGGTCGAGCACGCGGCGATGTGGCAGCTCTACGTCGGCGGGCTCGGCCGCGGCATCGGCCTCGGGTTCGCCTACGCCGCCGTCGCGAACCTCGTCGTCGCGGCGGTCCCGGCGGGGGAGACGGGCGTCGCCACCGGCATCAACACCCTCATCCGCACCGTCGGCGCGTCCCTCGGCACGCAGGTCAGCGCCGTGATCGTGGCGGGCCTGCCCGGCGAGCGCGGCTTCTCGGCGGGGTTCGCGGTCAGCGCCGCCGTCATGGTCGCCGTGCTCCCGCTCGCGCTGCTCGTCCCGCGCCGGGGCCGCCGCTCGCGCGGCGGGGTCGCGTCCCGCGGGCAGGAATGCCGGACCGCTCCCGTGTCGTGATGCGGCGGCGTGGACGCAGAGTGATGGATGCGGCCCGCGGGCCCCGGGGAACCGGCGCGTGCGGAAGAGACCTCCGCGCTTTTCCCGGGAAATTCCCGCCCGCGAAGGAATCCGGGCGGAAACGCAATGGAGTTCGCCGCCGCCCGGCCGGGCGCGCGGGCGAAACGGAACGGGACCCGGCGGTGAGCCGGGCCCCGTCACGGTGGTGCGTCGAACAGGTGGTGCGGTCGATCAGGTGGTGCGGTCGATCAGAACGACTCGACGGCGCGGCGCGCCTCCGGGTCGAGCACGCCCCAGGTGATGAGCTCTTCGGTCAGCTCTGTCGGGGACTTGTCATAGATGACCGCCAGGGAGCGCAGGTCTTCCTGGCGGATGGACAGGACCTTTCCGTTGTAGTCGCCCCGCTGGCTCTGGATCGTCGCGGCGTAACGGGCGAGAGGACCGGCCTTGTCCTTCGGAAGCTGCTGCAGCCGCTCAAGGTCGATGACGAGCTTGGGCGTGGGCCCGAGCGGGCTCGGCGCGGCTCCGCCGGGCAGCAACTCGGAAACCGGCACGCCGTAGAAATCGGCGAGCTCGGCCAGCTTCTGAACGGTGACGGCGCGGTCGCCCCGCTCGTACGAACCCACGACGACGGCCTTCCAGCGGCCGCGGGACTTCTCTTCCACACCGTGCAGCGACAGCCCCTGCTGGGTGCGGATGGCGCGCAGGCGCGCGCCGAGAGCCTTTGCGTATTCAGACGGCATTCTGCGGCCCCCCAGGCTCACGTTCGTCGTCGTTGGACCCCGGCGGACGCCGGGGGGAGACAGATTCCCGGAGCCATTGGGGCCCAAGACCCTGTCCCCAGGGATGGTTACGGACAGTGACGGTAAAACGGTGAGAGCCCTAGGTCAAGCTGATTGGAAAAAAGCGGTCGAATCCGCAGGTCTCGATCCGGTCGCTCCGGATCCCCGCGACCCCCTGCGGACAGGGCGGCGCGGGCCCGCCGGGGACCGCCGGACGGCCTCCAGGACGGGTCGAGTGTGACCCCTCTCACCAGGGAAGACGCGAGAGGGCCGGGTGCGGAGCAGCCGCGCCCGGCTGCTACCGTGTCCGGGACAAGACGTCCTTTAAGACCCGTCCCGTGAGGCGGGAAAGGAGGTTTCGGTGGTGAATGCTGCCTCCAGGCCGGAACGGCCTGCGGGGGCGCGCGCGGACACGGACCCCGGGCCCAAGGCCGTTCTGGAGGGTCCCGACATCAGGCGGGCGCTGACCCGGATCGCGCACGAGATCCTCGAACGCACCAAGGGCGGGCACGACGTCCTGCTCCTCGGCATCCAGACGCGCGGCGTGACGCTCGCCGAGCGGCTCGCCGGGCTGCTGCGCGACGTCGAGGGCCGGCCGGTGCCGTGGGGCTCCCTCGACGTCACCATGTACCGCGACGACCTGCGCATGCGCCCCGCCCGCGCGCTCGGCCGCACCGAGCTGCCGTCCGACGGGGTCGACGACCGCGTCGTCGTGCTGGTCGACGACGTGCTGTTCTCCGGCCGGACGGTCCGCGCCGCGCTCGACGCGCTCAACGACCTCGGGCGGCCGCGTGCCGTGCAGCTCGCCGTCCTGGTGGACCGCGGGCACCGCGAACTGCCCATCCGCGCCGACTACGTGGGCAAGAACCTGCCCACCTCGATGCGCGAGAACGTCCGGGTGCTGCTGGCCGAGAACGACGGCCGCGACGCCGTCCTGCTCGGCCCCGCGGCCGGGGCGCCCGTCCCCGCGGAGGGAGCCAAGTGAAACGCCATCTGATCTCGGCGGCCGACCTCACCCGCGACGACGCGCTGCTGGTGCTGGACACGGCCGAGGAGCTCGCCCAGATCGCGAGCCGCGCCGTCAAGAAGCTGCCGACGCTGCGCGGCCGGACGGTCGTCAACCTGTTCTTCGAGGACTCCACCCGCACCCGGATCTCGTTCGAGGCGGCCGCCAAGCGGCTGTCCGCCGACGTGATCAACTTCTCCGCGAAGGGGTCCAGCGTGTCCAAGGGCGAGAGCCTGAAGGACACCGCGCTCACCCTGGAGGCGATGGGCGCCGACGGCGTCGTCATCCGGCACGGCGCGTCCGGCGCCCCGCACCGGCTCGCCGGCTGGGTGCAGGGCAGCGTCGTCAACGCCGGCGACGGCACCCACGAGCACCCGACGCAGGCGCTGCTGGACGCGTTCACGATGCGCAAGCGGCTCGGCGACCTGGAGGGCCGCCGCGTCACGATCGTCGGCGACGTCCTGCACAGCCGGGTGGCACGATCCAACGTGCTGCTGCTCAACACCCTGGGCGCCGACGTCACCGTCGTCGCGCCGCCGACGCTGCTGCCGGTCGCGATCGACACCTGGCCCTGCTCGGTCTCCTACGACCTGGACGGCGTGCTCCCCAAGAGCGACGTCATCATGATGCTGCGCGTCCAGCAGGAGCGGATGAACGCCGCCTACTTCCCGACGGTGCGCGAGTACAGCCGCCGCTACGGCCTCGACGCCGAGCGCATGGCGGCGCTCCCCGACCACGCCATCGTCATGCACCCCGGCCCGATGAACCGCGGCGTCGAGATCGCCGCCGAGGTCGCCGACTCCGTCCGTTCCACGATCGTCGAGCAGGTCGCCAACGGCGTCAGCGCCCGCATGGCGGTCCTCTACCTGCTGCTCGGGGGCTCCGAGCCCGCCATCGGCCAGGAGGTCTCCCAGTGAGCGCGTACATCATCAAGGGCGCCCGCGTCCTCGGCGGCGAGCCGGCCGACATCCTCGTCCGCGACGGCGTCATCGCCGAGATCGGGACCGGCCTCGACGAGCCCGGCGCCCAGGTCGTCGACGCGGCGGGCCTCGTCGCGCTGCCCGGCCTGGTCGACCTGCACACCCACCTGCGCGAGCCCGGCCGCGAGGACGCCGAGACCGTCGAGTCCGGCACGAAGGCGGCCGCGATGGGCGGCTACACCGCCGTCCACGCGATGGCCAACACCGACCCGGTCGCCGACACCGCCGGCGTCGTCGAGCAGGTGTGGCGGCTCGGCCGCGAGGCCGGGTACTGCGACGTCCAGCCCGTCGGGGCGGTGACGCGCGGGATCGCCGGCGAGCAGCTCGCCGAGCTCGGCGCGATGGCCGACTCCGCCGCCGCGGTCCGGGTGTTCTCCGACGACGGGCACTGCGTGTCCGACGCGGTGATCATGCGGCGGGCGCTGGAGTACGTGAAGGCGTTCGACGGCGTCGTCGCGCAGCACGCGCAGGAGCCCCGGCTCACCGAGGGCGCGCAGATGAACGAGGGCGAGATGTCGGCCGCGCTCGGGCTGCGCGGCTGGCCCGCCGTCGCCGAGGAGGCGATCATCGCCCGGGACGTGCTGCTCGCCCAGCACGTCGGGTCGCGGCTGCACGTCTGCCACGTCTCCACCGCCGGCTCGGTGGAGATCATCCGGTGGGCGAAGAGCAAGGGCTGCCCGGTCACCGCCGAGGTCACCCCGCACCACCTGCTGCTGAACGACGCCAAGGCCGGCACCTACGACCCGATCTTCAAGGTCAACCCGCCGCTGCGCACCGCCGACGACGTCACCGCGCTGCGGCACGCGCTCGCCGACGGCACCATCGACTGCGTCGCCACCGACCACGCCCCCCACCCGGTCGAGGCGAAGGAGACCGAGTGGGCGGTCGCCGCGATGGGCATGATCGGGCTGGAGACCGCGCTGCCGGTCGTCCAGGAGGCGATGGTCGAGACCGGCCTGCTGGACTGGGCCGGGGTCGCCGACCGGATGTCGTACCGCCCCGCGAAGATCGGCCGCCTTTCCGGACAGGGCCGTCCGCTGGAGGCGGGGTCGCCCGCCAACATCACGCTGTACGACCCGTCGCCGCGCCGCGCCGTGGACCCGTCGGCGATGACCTCCAAGAGCCGCAACACCCCGTTCGCGGGGCTGGAACTGCCCGGCCGGGTCGTCGCGACGTTCCTGCGCGGCGAGCCGACCGTCCTGGAAGGGAAGCTTCAGTGACCCCTGCACTGCTCGTTCTGGAAGACGGCAGGGTCTTCCACGGGACCGCCTACGGCGCCACGGGCGAGACCTTCGGCGAGATGGTCTTCAACACCGGCATGACCGGCTACCAGGAGACGCTCACCGACCCCTCCTACGCACGCCAGATCGTCGCGATGACCTCCCCCCACATCGGCAACACCGGCGTCAACGCCGAGGACCCGGAGTCCGCGCGCATCCAGGTCGCCGGCTACGTGGTGCGCGAGCCCGCGCGCGTGGCCTCCAACTGGCGCGCGACCGGCTCGCTCGGGTCGCTGCTGCGCGAGCAGGGGATCGTGGGCATCGCGATCCCCGGCACCCGCGCGCTGACGCGGCACCTGCGCGACCGGGGCGCGATGCGCGCCGGCGTCTTCAGCGGCCCGGACGCCCTCGCCCCCGGCGAGGACGCGCTGCTGGAGCGCGTCCGGCGGAGCCCGTCGATGGAGGGCGCCGACCTCGCCCGGGACGTCTCGGCCGCCGAGCCCTACGTCGTCGCGGCGCGGGGCGGCAAGCGCTTCACCGTCGCCGCCGTCGACCTCGGCATCAAGGCGATGACCCCCTACCGGATGTCCGAGCGGGGCTGCGAGGTGCACGTGCTGCCCGCGGGCAGCACCGCCGAGGAGATCCTCGCGCTGAACCCCGACGGGGTGTTCTTCTCCAACGGCCCCGGCGACCCCGCCGCCGCCGGCTACGCCGTCGACGCGCTGCGCGGCGTCCTGGACGCCGGCAAGCCGTTCTTCGGCATCTGCTTCGGCAACCAGATCTTCGGCCGCGCGCTCGGCCTCGGCACCTACAAGCTGCGGTTCGGGCACCGGGGCATCAACCAGCCCGTCCAGGACCGGACCACCGGCAAGGTCGACGTGTCGGCGCACAACCACGGGTTCGCCGTGGACGCGCCCACCGACGGCCCGTTCGACACGCCCTACGGGCGCGCCGAGGTCAGCCACGTGAACCTCAACGACGGCTGCGTCGAGGGGCTGCGCCTGCTGGACCGCCCGGCGTTCTCCGTCCAGTACCACCCGGAGGCCGCGGCGGGCCCGCACGACGCGTCCGGGCTCTTCGACCGTTTCTGCGACCTGATGGAGGCGTCGAAGTAATGCCGCGCCGCGAAGACCTGAAGTCCGTCCTGGTCATCGGCTCGGGGCCGATCGTCATCGGCCAGGCGTGCGAGTTCGACTACTCCGGCACCCAGGCGTGCCGGGTGCTGAAGGCCGAGGGCCTGCGGGTGACGCTGGTCAACAGCAACCCCGCCACGATCATGACCGACCCGGAGTTCGCCGACGCCACCTACGTCGAGCCGATCACCCCCGAGGTCGTCGAGAAGATCATCGCCAAGGAGCGGCCGGACGCGCTGCTGCCCACCCTGGGCGGCCAGACGGCCCTCAACACCGCCATCGCGCTCTACGAGAGCGGCGTCCTCGCCCAGTACGGGGTCGAGCTGATCGGCGCCGACGTCGACGCGATCCAGGCCGGCGAGAACCGGGAGAAGTTCAAGGAGATCGTCGCCAAGGTCGCGCGCGAGCAGGGCCTGAACGCCGAGTCCGCCCGGTCGGTGATCTGCCACACCATGGACGAGATCATCGCGGCGGCCGGCGAGCTCGGCTACCCGCTCGTCGTCCGGCCGTCGTTCACCATGGGCGGCCGCGGCTCCGGCTTCGCCCACGACGAGGACGAGCTGCGCCGCATCGCCGGCGCCGGCCTCGACGCGTCCCCGACCAGCGAGGTGCTCCTGGAGGAGTCGATCCTCGGCTGGAAGGAGTACGAGCTGGAGGTCATGCGGGACCGCGCCGACAACGTGGTCATCGTCTGCTCCATCGAGAACCTCGACCCGATGGGCGTGCACACCGGCGACTCGATCACCGTCGCGCCCGCCATGACGCTGACCGACCGCGAGTACCAGAACATGCGCGACGTCGCGATCGCGGTGATCCGCGAGGTCGGCGTCGACACCGGCGGCTGCAACATCCAGTTCGCCGTGCACCCCGGCACCGGCCGGATGATCGTCATCGAGATGAACCCGCGGGTGTCGCGGTCGTCGGCCCTCGCCTCCAAGGCCACCGGCTTCCCGATCGCCAAGATCGCCGCGAAGCTGGCCATCGGCTACACCCTCGACGAGATCCCGAACGACATCACCCGCGAGACGCCCGCGTCGTTCGAGCCGACCCTCGACTACGTCGTGGTCAAGGTGCCGCGGTTCGCGTTCGAGAAGTTCCCCGGCGCCGACCCGACCCTCACCACCCACATGAAGTCGGTCGGCGAGGCCATGGCGATCGGCCGCTGCTTCACCGAGGCGCTGCAGAAGGCGCTGCGGTCCCTGGAGCGCAAGGGCTCGTCGTTCAGCTGGGCCGGCGCCGCCGACGACGCCGCGCTCCTGGAGTCGGCGCGGCGGCCGCACGACGGGCGCCTCCGCGACGTCCAGCGGGCGCTGTGGGCCGGCGCGAGCGTCCAGGAGGTCTACGAGGCGACCGGGATCGACCCCTGGTTCCTCGACCAGATCGCCGCGATCAACGAGATCGCCGAGGAGATCCGCACCGCCGACGACGCGCTCACCAGGGACAAGCTCCTGCGCGCCAAGCGGCACGGGTTCTCCGACGCGCAGATCGGCGAGCTGCGGGGCCTGTCGGAGGAGGTCGTCCGGGAGTTGCGGCACGCGCTCGGCGTCCGCCCCGTGTACCTGACCGTCGACACCTGCGCCGCCGAGTTCGCCGCGCAGACCCCGTACCTGTACTCCGCCTACGACGAGGAGACCGAGGTCCCGCCGGGCGCGAAGCCCAAGGTGATCATCCTCGGCAGCGGCCCCAACCGGATCGGCCAGGGCGTCGAGTTCGACTACTCGTGCGTCCACGCCTCGTTCGCGCTGGCCGAGGCCGGCTACGAGACCGTGATGGTCAACTGCAACCCCGAGACCGTCTCCACCGACTACGACACCTCCGACCGGCTCTACTTCGAGCCGCTCACCCTGGAGGACGTCCTGGAGGTGGTGTACGCCGAGCAGCAGTCCGGCGAGGTCGCGGGCGTCATCGTCCAGCTCGGCGGGCAGACCCCGCTCGGCCTGGCGCAGAAGCTCAAGGACGCCGGCGTGCCGATCGTCGGGACGTCCCCCGAGAGCATCCACCTCGCCGAGGAGCGCGGCGCGTTCGGCCGCGTCCTGCACCGGGCCGGGCTGCTCGCGCCCAAGCACGGCACCGCCACCTCCTACGAGGAGGCCCGCGAGATCGCCGACGAGATCGGCTACCCCGTGCTCGTCCGCCCGTCCTACGTGCTCGGCGGGCGCGGCATGGAGATCGTGTACGACGACACCACGCTGGAGTCGTACATGGCGCGGGCCACCGAGGCCAGCCCCGAGCACCCGGTGCTCGTCGACCGGTTCCTGGACGAGGCCATCGAGATCGACGTCGACGCCCTCTACGACGGCGAGGAGCTGTACCTCGGCGGCGTCATGGAGCACATCGAGGAGGCCGGCATCCACTCCGGCGACTCGGCGTGCGCCCTGCCGCCCATCACCCTCGGCCACGACGACATCCGCCGCATCCGCGAGTCCACCGAGGCGCTCGCCAAGGGCGTCGGGGTCCGCGGGCTGATGAACGTCCAGTACGCGCTGGCTGCGGGCGTCCTGTACGTCCTGGAGGCCAACCCGCGCGCGTCCCGGACCGTCCCGTTCGTGTCCAAGGCGACCGCGGTGCAGCTCGCCAAGGCCGCCGCCCGGGTCATGATGGGCGCCACGATCGCCGAGCTGCGCGCCGAGGGGCTGCTGCCGGAGTCCGGCGACGGCGGCTCCCTGCCGCTGGACGCGCCGATCGCGGTGAAGGAGGCCGTGCTGCCCTTCGACCGGTTCCGCAACGAGCGCGGGCAGGGCGTCGACACCGTCCTCGGCCCCGAGATGCGCTCCACCGGCGAGGTCATGGGCATCGACGAGGTGTTCGGCACCGCGTTCGCCAAGTCGCAGCAGGCCGCCTACGGCTCGCTGCCCACCAAGGGCCGCGCGTTCGTGTCGGTCGCCAACCGCGACAAACGGCACATGATCTTCCCGGTCAAGCGGCTCGCTGACCTGGGCTTTGAGATTCTTGCCACGGAAGGGACCGCGGAGGTCCTGCGCCGCAACGGCGTGCGTGCCAAGATCGTGCGCAAGCACAGCGAAGGCACGGGCCCGGCCGGCGAGCCCACCATCGTGCGGCGCGTCCTGGACGGCGAGGTCGACCTCATCGTCAATACTCCCTTCGGAAGCCCCGGCCAGTCGGGGCCGCGGCTCGACGGGTACGAGATCCGCACCGCGGCCGTGCTGCGGGGCGTACCGTGCGTGACGACCGTCCAAGGGCTCGCCGCCGCCGTCCAGGGCATCGAGGCCGTCGCGGGCGGCCAGGTCGGCGTCCGCTCCCTCCAGGAGCACGC
>NZ_JBEYYT010000287.1:0-12384 GCF_040645715.1 Spirillospora sp. NPDC046719
TCGCCGCCGGACGCGGAGCGGCGCCCGGAGCCCGGGCTCCGGCCGCGCAGCAACCAGCCCCGCGACCGGTTCGGCCGGTTCCGCAAGGCCGGCCGCGACGACGACTTCGCGCTCGCCCCCGGCGCCGACCGCCCGGACGCCGCCGACGCGCGGAAGGGGCGGTACGGGCGGCGCGGCGCGGGCCGCCCCCGCCCCGGCGACTACGCGTGGAGCGACTTCGAGCTCGACGACGCGCTGCGCGTCGAGCCGTACCCGCCGGGCATGCCGCACGCGGCCGACGGCCGGCGGCACTGCGGCGTGCTGGAGAGCGTCCTGCACCGGCAGTGGGACGCGCGGCAGGGCCCGCCGCCGCCGGAGGTGATCCGGGCCGTCGACAGCCTCGCGTCGCTGCCGGAGCCGCTCAAGGAGAAGCTCGCGGGCGGCCTCGACGGCATCTACGTCGGGCCCGGCGGCGTCCCGCAGCTCGACGACATGGGCCACCTGCGCGACCGCCCGCTGCCGTCCGGCCGCGCCACCTGGGACATCTGCGCCGGCGCCTACGGCGACCGCAAGATCATCGTGGGGGACCGGCCGTCGCCGACCCCGGACGTGATGCTGCACGAGGTCGGGCACGCGCTCGACGACATCGACGGCGAGTCCGGCGGGTGGACCTCCGACAGCCCCGCCTTCCGGGAGCTGTACGAGCTGTGCCGCCCGCACCTGGCCAGCGACTTCCACCGGCAGCCCGACGCGCTCGGCCGGCGCGAGTTCTTCGCCGACGCGTTCGCCGCGATCTCGTCCCGGCAGCGGCCCGCGCTGGTCGATATGCTCGCCGGCAACATCAGGACGGCACTGGAAGTCATGCTCTTCTTCAACCGCAGATACGGCATCTAGGACCCCGTGATGCCGGCGAAGGCGATGGACTCCGAAGGTGATCGACGATGTACGTGATCCGGCTCCCCGACGGCACGCTCCGGGTGCCCCACAGCGTCCTCGCCGACCCGGGCGACGACGCGGCGGGCGCGGGTCACGACGGGGCGGAGCGGGAGCGGGGCGGGCGGATCATCGCCGACGCCTACGTGGAGATCGGGCCCGGCGATCCCGACTACGACCGGCTCCTCGGCCAGTCGCTGACCGAGGAGGAGCTGGAGGACAGGCGCCGCCGGTGGCGGGATGAGGACGCCGAGCTGGCGCGCAGGTTCGAGGAGTGGCGGGACGGCGAGGCGGAGGAGTAGCCGTGCCTGATCATCGCGCTGCCCCGGCCGCCCGGGCTGGTGGACCGGCCGCGGGAGGGCGGCGGTCCGGGCGGTTCCGAGGCGGGGGCGCACCCCCGTGCGTCCCGGCCGGTGTCGCCGGGGTCAGTGCCTTCCGAGGGGGGACGGCCCTCCGCGTCCCCTGGCCGGCGTCGTCGGGTCCGGTCTTTCCCGGGGTGGAACGACCCGCGCGCCCCCGGCCTGTTCGGCCGGGGTCAGTGGACCGAGTGCTCGGCGACCGGCTCTTCCCCGCGCAGCAGCGCGTGGACCTCGGACTCCCGGAAGCGGCGGTGGCCGCCGGGAGTGCGGATGCTGCTGATCCGGCCGGCCGCGGCCCACCGGGTGACCGTTTTCGGATCGACCCGGAAGAGGGCGGCGACTTCCCCTGGGGTCAGCAGGCGCTCGCTCGTGCTCTCCACGTTTTCTCTCCCCCTTTGTCCCGCTCTCGGCGCGGGTGGACTGTTTAACAGTGTGGCGGGTCAAGACCGATTTCTCCCTTGTTTTCGGAAAACATCACGCTCCGTAATTCGCCGAGCAGCGGCGATGACGGTCGGTGCCCACCACCTGGGCCTCCGCGGTCTCGCACACCACACTTGACCTGCCGTGTCACGCCGGCAACGGGCCCTTGACAGGTCGATGGCCGGTCGATGGCGGCGCCGGGCGAACGCGCCGGGCAAAGGCGTCTGCACCGCACTGCACCGTGCGCACGCTGACCGGCGCGTGCGGCGGTGGCCCGCCACCCCATACCCTCGTGACCATGTCCGATCTTGTCTCGCTGCCGGAGATCGAGCGCGCCGCCGAACGCCTCGCCGGCGTCACCGTGCGCACGCCGCTCGTCCCGTTCCCCGGGCCGGGCGACGGGACGGAACTGCTGGTGAAGGCGGAGTCCCTGCAGCCGATCGGAGCGTTCAAGCTGCGCGGCGCGTACAGCACCATCTCGGGGCTGCCCGAGGAGGAGCGCGAGCGCGGCGTCGTCACCCACTCCAGCGGCAACCACGCCCAGGCCGTCGCCTACACCGCCCGCGCGCTCGGCATCCCCGCCGTGCTGGTCATGCCGCACACCACCCCCGGCGTGAAGGTGGACGCCTGCATCGCGCTCGGCGCCGAGATCGTCTACGTCGAGCCGACCGCCGAGGCCCGCGAGGAGACCGCGGCCAAGCTCGCCGCCGCGCACGGCTTCACCCTCGTCCCGCCCTACGACGACGCCCGCGTCATCGCCGGCCAGGGCACCGTCGGGCTGGAGATCGTCCGCGACCGCCCGGACGTCGACGTCGTGCTCGTCCCGGTCAGCGGCGGCGGCCTGATCGCCGGCGTCGCCGCCGCCGTGAAGGCGCTGCGCCCCGAGGCGAAGGTGATCGGCGTCGAGCCCGAGCTGGCCGCCGACGCGCGCGACTCGATGCGCGAGGGGCGGCCCGTCGCCTGGGACGCCGAGAAGACCGGCCGCACCATCGCCGACGCCCTGCGCGTCCAGCGGGTCGGCGCCCTGCCGTTCGCGCACATGCGCGAGCACGTCGACGGCATGATCGCCGTCACCGAGGACGAGATCCGCCGCACCATGCGCCGCCTCGCCCGCGAGGCCCGCCTCATCGCCGAGCCCGCCGGCGCCGTCGCGACCGCCGCCTTCCTCTACCACCGCGCCGAACTCCCCGCCGGCACCACCTATGTCTCCGTCCTCTCCGGAGGCAACGTCGACCCCGCCCTCTTCCTGGATGTCCTTAGGTAACCCCCAGGAGAGATCACGATTCGGCCGGGGTAACCTCGAAGGGTCATGCGTTCCGTACTGCTCTACACCGCCGGCCGGCTGGCGATCTTCGCGGCCACGGCCGGCGTGCTCGCGCTGTTCGGGGCCCGCGGGTTCCTGCTCCTGCTGCTGGCGCTGCTGATCAGCGGCATCGTCAGCTTCGTCCTGCTGTCCGGCCAGCGCGACCGGATGTCCGCCGCGGTGACCTCCGGCCTGAGCGCCCAGCGCGACCGGTTGCAGCGCGCGAAGACCCGCGAGGACGCGTAGCCCGGTACCGCACGGGCGCCTCGATGGCGCGCGCGGGGCGGCAATAGGCTGGCCCCATGACCCGCGCCTCCTTGGATAAGAAGCCCGCCGACGTGGCGGCGATGTTCGACGGCACCGCAGAGCGGTACGACCTGCTGAACACGCTGATGACGGGCGGGCAGGACCGGCGCTGGCGGCGGGCGGCCGTCCGGGCGCTGGACGCGCGGCCGGGCGAGCGGATCCTCGACCTCGCGGCCGGGACCGGGACGTCCTCGGTGCCGTTCGCCGAGGCCGGCGCCCAGACCGTGGCGTGCGACTTCTCCCTCGGCATGCTCCGGGTGGGGGTGCGCCGGCAGGCGGGCGTGCAGCGGCTGCGCTTCGCGGCCGGCGACGCGCTGCGGCTGCCGTTCGCGGACGGCTCCTTCGACGCGGTGACGATCTCCTTCGGGCTGCGCAACGTCGCCGACACCGGGCGGGCGCTGCGCGAGCTGCGGCGGGTGGCCAAGCCCGGCGGCCGGCTGCTGATCTGCGAGGTCAGCCATCCGCCGAACCCGCTGCTCGCGCTCGGCCACAAGGCGCACCTGAAGTACGGTCTGCCGCTGCTGGCGCGGGTCAGCTCCAACCCCGACTCCTACCGCTACCTCGCCGAGTCGACGCTCGCCTGGCCCGACCAGGCGGCGCTGGCCCGGCTCGTCCAGGACGCGGGCTGGACGAAGGTGCGCTGGCGCGATCTCACCTTCGGGGTGGCGGCGATGCACCATGCGATCAACCCCGGCTGATCGCCTGCCCGGCGGGTACGGGACCGGTCCAAAACTGAACCGGCCCAGAAGTACCCACCGGTCGTGATAAAGGAATAGACTCCCCACCGGATCCTTGTGAAGTACTTCACAAGCGAACGAGCTAAAGAGGAACGCCGTGACCGACTCCACCCGACACGCGGACGTGATCGTCGTCGGGGCAGGCCCCGCCGGATCGTCGACCGCCTACTGGCTCGCGCAGGCCGGGCTGGACGTGCTCCTGCTGGAGAAGGCCACCTTCCCGCGCGACAAGATCTGCGGCGACGGCCTCACCCCGCGCGCGGTCCGCGCGCTCATCGGGATGGGCGTCGACATCAACGACCCCGGCTGGGGGCGCAACAAGGGGCTGCGCATCTACGGCGGCGGCGTGAAGGTGGAGCTGCCCTGGCCGGAGCTCGCGAGCTTCCCCGACTTCGGCCTGGTCCGCAAGCGCACCGACCTCGACCAGCTGCTCGCCGAGCACGCCGCGAAGGCCGGCGCCCGGCTGCTGCAGGGCTGCACCGTGACCGGCCCGATCCTGGACGAGCGCACCGACCGGATCAAGGGCGTCACCGCCCGGTACGAGGACGAGGACGTCGAGTTCCACGCCCCGCTGGTCGTCGCGGCCGACGGCAACTCCACCCGGCTGTCGCTGGCGATGGGCCTGCGCCGCCGCGAGGACCGCCCGATGGGCGTCGCCGTCCGGCGCTACTTCCAGACGCCGCGCCACGACGACGAGTACATGGAGGCGTGGCTCGAACTGTGGGACGGCGAGCGCCTGCTCCCCGGCTACGGCTGGGTGTTCGGCGTCGGCGACGGCACGTCCAACGTCGGGCTCGGCCTGCTCAACACCAGCAAGGCGTTCCAGAACGTCGACTACCGGGGCATGATGCGGCGCTGGTGCGCGCAGATGCCGGAGGACTGGCAGTTCGACGAGGAGCACGCGACCTCGAAGATCCGCGGCGCGGCGCTGCCGATGGGCTTCAACCGGCAGCCGCACTACACCCGCGGGATGCTGCTGGTCGGCGACGCCGGCGGCATGATCAACCCGTTCAACGGCGAGGGCATCGACTACGCGCTGGAGTCCGGCCGGCTGGCCGCCGACATCATGGTGCAGGCGCTGGCGCGGCGCACCCCCGCGCAGCGCGAGCGGACCCTGTACGAGTACCCGCGCATCCTGAAGGACGAGCACGGCGGCTACTTCACGCTGGCCCGCGTGTTCGTGCAGGCCATCGGCGACCCGCGGATCATGAAGTTCCTGACCGCGCACGGCCTGCCGCACCCCACCCTCATGCGGTTCACCCTCAAGCTGCTCGCCAACCTGACCGACCCGAAGGGCGGCGACGCGATGGACCGGGTCATCAACGCGATGCAGAAGGTGGCGCCGGCGGCATGAGCGAGTTCCGGAGGCTCCCGCAGATATCGCTGTTCGCCGCGAAGTCGCAGGTGAGCGGACTACAGTGCATTACCCGACCCCCTGAGGGGAGTGCTATTGATCACCTTGGCTAGGGTGGCGACCCGTGCTCGTGAGAATTTTCACGAGCGTGTGAAGGGTCACGCCGCCGAGGCGCGCCGGTCCGGCCCCGGACCCCGCGCCCCGTACAGCGTCGTACGTACCGAGGAGGGGCGGTAGAGACATGGATCTCTATGTTCCGATCATCGTGCTGGGAGCGCTCGCCGCCGTCTTCGCCGTCGGCTCGGTGGCGATGGCCTCGCTCACCGGCCCGAAGCGCTGGAACCGCGCGCGGCTGGACGCCTACGAATGCGGCATCGAACCGACCCCGCAGCCGGTCGGCGGCGGGCGGTTCCCCGTCAAGTACTACCTGACGGCGATGCTGTTCATCGTCTTCGACATCGAGATCATCTTCCTGTACCCGTGGGCCGTCGCCTTCGACCACATGGGCATGTTCGGCCTCGTGGAGATGGTCCTTTTCATCGTCACCGTTCTCGTCGCCTACGCCTACATCTGGCGTCGCGGCGGTCTGGAGTGGGACTGACATGGGTCTTGAGGAGAAACTCCCCAGCGGGTTCCTGCTGACGACGGTCGAGCAGGTCGCGGGCTGGGCGCGCAAGAGCTCGGTGTGGCCGGCGACGTTCGGCCTGGCGTGCTGCGCGATCGAGATGATGGCGACCGGCGACCCGCGGCACGACTTCTCCCGCTGGGGGATGGAGCGCGCCTCCGCGACGCCGCGGCAGGCCGACCTGATGATCGTCGCGGGCCGGGTGAGCCAGAAGATGGCCCCGGTGCTGCGGCAGATCTACGACCAGATGACCGAGCCCAAGTGGGTCATCGCGATGGGCGTGTGCGCCTCGTCCGGCGGCATGTTCAACAACTACGCGATCGTGCAGGGCGTCGACCACATCGTCCCGGTGGACATCTACCTGCCCGGCTGCCCGCCGCGGCCGGAGATGCTGCTGGACGCGATCCTCAAGCTGCACGACAAGATCCAGAACACCAAGCTCGGCCCGCAGCGCAAGAAGCAGATCGTCGAGCTGGAAGAGGCCAAGCGCCGCCAGCTGCCGCTGCTGGGACAAGGAACGGTTTAGATGTCTTCCGAGAACCCTGAGCAGAGGGCCGAGCAGGGCGCCGACCAGCTGCCCGCGCAGGCCGAGGAGGAGCGCCGCGAGCAGCCGATCGCCCGCACGGGCATGTTCGGCGCCAAGACGACCGGCGACACCTCCGGATACGGGCGGCTGGTCATCCGGCAGAGCCCGAAGGTCACCGCGCCGCGCCCCTACGGCGGGCCGGACGGCGCCGCCGAGGCCGGCGAGTTCGACGAGATCGCCGACGAGCTGGAGCGCGCGCTCCCCGACTTCGGCGACGCGATCGAGCGCGTCGTCGTGCACCGCGGCGAGCTGACGTTCTTCGTCAAGCGCGAGCGGCTCCTGGACGTCGCGCGCACCATGCGGGACGAGCCGACGCTGCGCTTCGAGCTGTGCTCCGGCGTCTCCGGCGTGCACTACCCGAAGGACGAGGGCGCCGAGCTGCACGCGGTCGTGCACCTGCTGTCGATCACCCACAACCGGCGCGTGCGGCTCGAGGTCACCTGCCCGGACGCCGACCCCCACGTCCCGTCGCTGGTGCCGGTGTACCCGACGTGCGACTGGCACGAGCGCGAGACCTACGACTTCTTCGGGATCGTCTTCGACGGTCATCCGGCCCTCACCCGCATCGAGATGCCCGACGACTGGGTCGGCCATCCGCAGCGCAAGGACTACCCGCTCGGCGGCATCCCCGTCGAGTACCGAGGCGCGGAGATCCCCCCGCCGGACGAAAGGCGGTCGTACGTATGAGCTCCACGAAGTACACCGAGTACGACGCCTACGCCGCCGAGGAGGCGGCCGAGGGCCGCGTGTTCGACGTCAACGGCCAGGACTGGGACCAGGTCGTCGCGGGCGCCGAGGACCTCGGGGACGAGCGCCTCGTGGTCAACATGGGCCCGCAGCACCCGTCCACGCACGGCGTCCTGCGGCTGATCCTCACGCTCGACGGCGAGACCGTCGACGACTGCCGGGTGGGCATCGGGTACCTGCACACCGGCATCGAGAAGAACATGGAGTACCGCACCTGGACGCAGGGCACCACGTTCTGCACGCGCATGGACTACCTCGCGCCGATCTTCAACGAGACGGCGTACTGCCTGGGCGTGGAGAAGCTGCTGGACGTCACCGACCAGGTGCCGGAACGGGCCCAGATCATCCGCGTGATGATGATGGAGCTGAACCGGATCTCCTCCCATCTGGTCGCCATCGCCACGTTCGGCCTCGAACTGGGCGCGACGACCGTCATGCTGAACGGCTTCATCGAGCGCGAGTACACCCTTGACCTCTTCGAGGAGATCACGGGTCTGCGGATGAACATGGCGTACGTCCGTCCGGGCGGCGTTGCCCAGGACCTGCCGAGCGGTGCGCTCAGCAAGATCCGCGACTATCTCGACCGGATGCCCAAGCGGATCCAGGCGATGCGGAAGCTGATGGACGCCAACCCCGTCTATCTGGCCCGGACCAGGGACATCGCGTATCTCGACCTTACCGGGTGCATGTCGCTGGGCATCACCGGCCCCATGCTTCGCGCGACCGGTCTGCCGTGGGATCTGCGCAAGTCGCAGCCCTACTGCGGCTACGAGACCTACGACTTCGAGGTCGCGACGCAGGACACCTGCGACGTGTACGGCCGCTATCTCGTGCGGATGCAGGAGATGGAGGAGTCGCTGAAGATCGTCGAGCAGTGCGTGGAGCGGCTGCAGCGGGTCAAAGGCCCGGTGATGATCGAGGACAAGAAGATCGGCTGGCCGGCGCAGCTCGCGATCGGCGCGGACGGGATGGGCAACTCGCCCCGGCACATCGCGCACATCATGGGCACCTCGATGGAGGCGCTGATCCACCACTTCAAGCTGGTGACGGAGGGCTTCCGGGTGCCGGCGGGGCAGGCGTACTCGCACATCGAGTCGCCGCGCGGCGAGCTCGGCGCGCACGTGGTCAGCGACGGCGGCACCCGCCCGTACCGCGTGCACTTCCGCGAGCCGTCCTTCGTCAACCTGCAGGCCGTGCCCGCGATGGCCGAAGGCGGCATGGTCGCCGACGTCATCGCCGCGGTGGCCAGCATCGACCCGGTCATGGGGGGAGTGGACCGATGACGTTCGAACCGGAGGTGCGCGAGCGCCTCGAACGCGACGCCAAGCAGATCATCGGCCGGTATCCGAAGCCGCGGTCGGCGCTGCTCCCGCTGCTGCACCTGGTGCAGTCGGAGGAGGGGCACGTCTCGCAGGACGGCATCGAGTTCTGCGCCGAGCAGCTCGGCATCACGCCGGCCCAGGTGACGGGCGTGTCGACGTTCTACACGCAGTACAAGCACGAGCCGGTCGGCGAGTTCCACGTGGGCGTGTGCATCAACACGCTGTGCGCGGTGATGGGCGGCGACCAGATCTGGCAGGAGCTGACCGAGCACACCGGGGTCGGGCACGACGAGGCCACCCCGGACGGCAAGGTCAGCCTGGAGCGGATCGAGTGCAACGCGGCCTGCGACTTCGCGCCGGTGATGATGGTCAACTGGGAGTTCTTCGACAACATGACTCCCGAGAAGGCCAAGCGGCTGGTCGACGACCTGCGCGCTGGTAAGGAAGTGCTTCCTTCGCGCGGCCCGAACAAGCTGTGCAGCTGGAAGGACGCGTCCCGGGTGCTCGCCGGGTTCCCCGACGGCCGCGCCCACGAGGGCGTCCAGGCCGGGCCCGAGTCGCTGCGCGGCCTGGAGCTGGCCAAGCAGCGCGGCTGGGAGGCCCCGTCCGCCGACACCGGCCGGGAGGCCCCGGAGGAGCCGGTCCGACCGGGGGAGATCACCGATCCGCCGCCCAACGAGCCGGGCAAGCCGATCGGCGGCGACGTGAAGCCGGGCAGCCAGGAGGGGCGGAACCAGTGACCACGCTCACCCCGATCCTCACGAAGAACTGGGACCAGGCCGACTCGTTCACCCTCGCGGGCTACGAGCGCGAGGGCGGCTACCGGTCGCTGCGCAAGGCGCTCGGGATGGCGCCGGACGACATCGTCCAGCTGGTCAAGGACTCCGGCCTGCGCGGCCGCGGCGGCGCCGGGTTCCCCACCGGCATGAAGTGGGGGTTCCTGCCCGCCGAGAGCCCGAACCCGCGCTACCTCGTCGTCAACGCCGACGAGTCCGAGCCGGGGACCTGCAAGGACATCCCGCTGATGATGGCGAACCCGCACGTCCTCGTGGAGGGCGTCATCATCAGCTCGTACGCCATCAAGTCGAACCAGGCGTTCATCTACGTGCGCGGCGAGGTGCTGCACGTGATCCGCCGGCTGCAGCAGGCGGTCGCCGAGGCGCGCGAGGCCGGCTACATCGGCACGAACATCCTCGGTTCCGGCTACGACCTGGACGTGGTCGTGCACACCGGCGCCGGCGCCTACATCTGCGGCGAGGAGACGGCGCTGCTGGACTCCCTCGAAGGGTTCCGCGGTCAGCCCAGGCTCAAGCCCCCCTTCCCGGCGGTCTCGGGCCTGTACGGCGGCCCCACCGTCATCAACAACGTCGAGTCGATCTCATCGGTTCCCTCGATCGTGGAGAACGGCGCCGACTGGTTCACCTCGATGGGCACCGAGAAGTCCGCGGGCTACGGGATCTTCTCGCTGTCCGGGCACGTCACCCGGCCCGGGCAGTACGAGGCGCCGCTCGGCATCACGCTGCGGGAGCTGCTCGACATGGCGGGCGGGATCCGCGCGGGGCACCGGCTGAAGTTCTGGACGCCCGGCGGGTCGTCCACCCCGATCTTCACCGACGAGCACCTGGACGTGCCGCTGGACTTCGAGTCCGTCGGCGCCGCCGGGTCGATGCTCGGCACCCGCGCCCTGCAGATCTTCGACGAGACGACCTGCGTCGTCCGCGCGGTGCTGCGCTGGTCGGAGTTCTACGCGCACGAGTCGTGCGGCAAGTGCACGCCGTGCCGCGAGGGCACCTACTGGTACAAGCAGATGCTCAAGCGGCTGGAGGCCGGCCAGGGCAAGGAAGAGGACCTGGAGACGCTCCTCGACCTGTCCGACAACATCCTCGGCCGCTCGTTCTGCGCCCTCGGCGACGGCGCGACGAGCCCGGTGGTCTCGTCGATCAAGCTGTTCCGGGACGAGTACCTCCAGCACTTCGAGCAGGGCGGCTGCCCGTTCGACCCGGCCAAGTCCACCCTCTGGGGAGGTGCGAAGTGACCGTCACCGACGACAAGTCGGCGGTGGAGAAGCCGGTCGAGATGGTCTCCTGCACCATCGACGGCTTCGAGATCGAGGTGCCGAAGGGCACGCTGATCATCCGGGCCGCCGAGCTGCTCGGCATCCAGATCCCGCGGTTCTGCGACCATCCGCTGCTGGACCCGGTCGGGGCCTGCCGGCAGTGCCTGGTGGAGATCCCCGACGCCGGCAACGGGCGCGGCATGCCGAAGCCGCAGGCGTCCTGCACCACCACGGTGATGCCCGGGATGGTCGTCAAGACCCAGCTCACCTCGCCGGTCGCCGACAAGGCGCAGCACGGCGTGATGGAGCTGCTGCTGATCAACCACCCGCTGGACTGCCCGATCTGCGACAAGGGCGGCGAGTGCCCGCTGCAGAACCAGGCGATGTCCAACGGGCGCGGCGAGTCCCGGTTCGTCGAGACCAAGCGGACGTTCCCCAAGCCGATCCCGCTGTCCAGCCAGGTGCTGCTGGACCGGGAGCGCTGCATCCAGTGCGCCCGCTGCACCCGGTTCTCCGACCAGATCGCCGGCGACGCGTTCATCGACCTGTTCGAGCGCGGCGCGAAGGAGCAGGTCGGCGCGGCCGACGGCAAGCCGTTCCAGTCCTACTTCTCCGGCAACACGGTGCAGATCTGCCCGGTCGGGGCGCTGACCGGCGCCGCGTACCGGTTCCGGTCCCGGCCGTTCGACCTGGTGTCGCAGCCGAGCGTCTGCGAGCACTGCGCGTCCGGCTGCGCGCTGCGCACCGACCACCGGCGCGGGAAGATCACCCGCCGGCTGGCCGGGGACGACCCGCAGGTCAACGAGGAGTGGAACTGCGACAAGGGCCGCTGGGCGTTCACCTACGGGACGCGCCCCGAGCGGCTCACGCACCCGCTGATCCGCAACGCCGACGGCGAGCTGGAGCCGGCGTCGTGGCCGGAGGCGCTGACCGTCGCGGCCCGCGGGCTGGCGGCGGCGCGCGGCTCCGCGGGCGTGCTGACCGGCGGCCGGGTCACCCTTGAGGACGCCTACGCCTACGCCAAGTTCGCGCGGATCGCGCTCGGCACCAACGACGTCGACTTCCGCGCCCGGCCGCTGTCGGACGAGGAGACGCGGTTCCTCGCCTCCTCCGTCGCGGGCCGCCCGATCGAGGTGTCCTACGCCGACCTGGAGAAGGCGCCCGCGGTCGTCCTCGCCGGCTTCGAGCCGGAGGAGGAGTCCCCGATCGTGTTCCTGCGGCTGCGCAAGGCGTTCCGCAAGAACGGGCTGAAGGTGTTCGGGATCGCGCCGTTCGCGACGCGCGGCCTGCGGAAGGTCGGCGGGACGCTGCTGGCGACGGCGCCCGGCTCGGAGTCGGAGACGCTCGGCTCGCTGATCGGCGACCCGTCGCGCGCCGGCGTCCGCGCCCTGCTGGAGACGCCCGGCGCCGTCATCATGCTGGGCGAGCGGCTCGCCGCCAGCCCCGGCGCGCTGACCTCGGCGGTCCGGCTGGCGCAGGTGACCGGGGCCCGGCTGGCGTGGGTGCCGCGCCGGGCCGGGGAGCGCGGCGCGATCGAGGCCGGGGCGCTGCCCGGGCTGCTGCCGATCGGCCGCCCCGTCACCGACCCGGAGGCGCGCGCCGAGGTCGCCCGCGCCGGGGGGGGGGCGGGCCTGGCCGCGGGGGCCGGCGGGGGCGC
>NZ_JBEYYT010000288.1:0-12365 GCF_040645715.1 Spirillospora sp. NPDC046719
GGTGTCGCCGGGCCCTTCTCATGTCCGGCGGTCGCCGGGTCGCGCGTCGTCAGTTGCCGGGCGGCGGCCAGCCGGGGTAGCCCTGGCCGTTGCCGCCGTCCCCGTTGTTGCCGTGCCCGTTCCCGCCCGCGTCGCCGGGCTTCTTCTTGCCGCTGCTGATGTAGAGGATGACGGTGGTGCCGGGCGGGACCTCGGTGCCCGCGTCCGGCGAGGTGGACACGACCGTGCCCTTCGGCTGGTCGGAGTCGACGGACCCGGACGCGACCTGCACCTTGAGGTCGGCGCCCAGGAGCTTGGCCCTGGCCGCGGCGACCTTCATGCCCTTCACCTTCGGGACGCTGGTGGTGTCGCCGAAGTCGCGGGACGGGGTGTTGAAGTCGGGGGCGGGCTTGCCGGCCAGAGCGGACTGCATGCTCTGCTGCCACATGGCGCCGGGGGTGTCCGCGCCGTACACGCCGTACACCTTGTACTGCCAGGGGCCGCGGTAGTCCCAGTAGGCGGTGGCGGCGGCCAGGTTCGGGGTGAAGCCGGCGAACACCGCGCAGGTGAACTCCTCGCAGGTGCCGGTCTTGCCGGCGGCGGGGCGGCCGATGCCGCGCCCGGCGGCGGTGCCCTTGGTGAGGACGCCCTTGAGGATCGAGTCGACCTTGTCGGCGACGGCCTGGTCGACGGCCTGGTGGCAGTCCTGCTTGGGCAGCTTCAGCTGCTTGCCGTCGGAGTCGATGACCTGCGTGACGGACAGGGGCGAGCAGTACTTGCCGCGGGCGGCGAAGCCGGCGTAGGCGGCGGCGAGGTGGACCATGTCGACGTCGTTGGTGCCGAGGACCTGGGACGGGACGGGCGCGAGCTCCTGCCCGTTGGCCTGCTTCATGCCGAACGCCTTCGCCATGGCGACGGCGTCGCAGACGCCGACGCGCTTCTCCAGCTGGGCGTAGAACGTGTTGACCGAGTGCCAGGTCGCGGTCTTGAGGTCGAAGTTGCCCGCCTCGCTGTCACCGGCGTTGTGGAGCGTCCAGGTGCCGCCGCCCGCCATCTGGTTCTTGTACTTCACCCCGTTGATGGTCCCGGTGTACTTGCAGGGCTGGAAGCCGCTGACGGTCGTCGTCTGCGGCGAGTTGATGGAGGTGCTGACCGGGATGCCCTCGTCCAGCGCCGCGGCGAGCGTGAAGGTCTTGAACGTCGACCCGGCGGACACGCCGGTGCCGCCGCCGTGGTGGACGTCGGCGGGCAGGTTGATGGTGGTGCGGCCCTTGCCGGCGCCGAACCGCTTGCTCAGCCCGATCGCCTTGATCCGGCCGGTGCCGGGCTCGACCATCGCCTCGGCGCCGACGCGGTTGCCGGCCGGCGCGACGTTGCTGCGCAGCGCCCGGTCGACGGCGTTCTGCGCCTTCATGTCGAGCGTGGTGCGGATGGTGTAGCCGCCGCGGTTCAGCTTGTTGACGACGCTCTCCTGCTCCTTCGGCGTCATCGACCAGTACTTGCCGTTGGAGAGGATGTCGAGCATGTCGTACTTGACGTACTCGCAGAAGTACGGCGCCTTGCTGGACTCGCAGCCGCCGACCGGGTCGGTGCGGTTCAGCAGGATCGGCTTCGCGGCCTCGGCGTCCGCCTGCGCCTTGGAGATGTGCCCGAGCTGCGCCATCCGGTAGAGGACGATGTCGCGCCGCTTGCGGGCCTCCTTCGGGTTGCGGATCGGGTCGTACAGGGTGGGGTTCTGCGTGATGCCGGCCAGCAGGGCGGCCTGCCCGAGGTTCAGCTTGTTCGCGGGGACGCTGAAGTACCGCTTGGCGGCGGCCTGGATGCCGTAGGCGCCGGCGCTGAAGTACGCGACGTTCAGGTAGCCCTCGAGGATCTGGTCCTTGGTCATGCGCTGCTCGATGTCGAGCGCGTAGCGCAGCTCGCGGAGCTTGCGGCCGACGGTCGGGGCCGTGACCTCCTGGTACTCCTTCTCGGTCGTCGCCTGGTCGACGAGCAGGTTCTTCACGTACTGCTGGGTGAGGGTGGACCCGCCCTGCGTCTGCTCGGACTCGACGTTGGACGCCAGCGCGCGGATCGTGCCCTTCAGGTCGAGGGCGCCGTGCTTGTAGAAGCGCGAGTCCTCGATGTCGACCATCGCCTGCCGCATGATGGGCGCGACCTGGTCGAGCCGGACGGACTCGCGGTACTTGTCGAAGAACGTGGCCACTTGCTTGCCGTTCGCGTCGTACATCACCGTCTTCTCCGACGGTGGTGTCGTCTTGAGGGCACTGTCCATGTTCTCGAAGTTGTTCGCGGCGTCGCGCGCGGTCAGTCCCGCACTGCCGACGCCGGGAAGCGCGATGAACGCGACCAGGACGCCCGCGACGACACCTGCCCCCAGCAGCCTGAACAGCGTGGAGAAGGCCTTACCCCGATCTAGCTTCGCATCGCGCACGGGGTCTAGGGTACGCGGGACGACCAGTGCATACGGGACAGGTCCCCCGGGCCTGGGCGCAGCGGGCCGCCGGCGCAACACGTTCGTCCGGTATGTGCCCCTCGTGACAACCTGCGCCATGTCTGGCGCGTCAACTACAGGTAACTAGTCCGTTCCGGCGGTATGGCCCCGGTGGGCTATATCGAGAATGGGCCCATCGGGGTCTGTTGAATCGTCCCTCGCTTCCGTAAGTTCTTCCCCACGGCTTTCGTTTGGCGGCCTGACGTCCGCGCCCGTCCGGCCAAGGAGCGCAAATCGACACAGACCCTAGGGGAGTGGGGCCAAGATGTGGATCACGGATTGGACCGCCCGCGCCGCCTGCCGTAACGCGGATCCGGACGCCCTGTTCGTTCAGGGAGCGGCGCAGAACCGGGCCAAGCTCATCTGCCGCGGCTGCCCGGTGCGCACGGAGTGCCTCGCCGACGCCCTCGACAACAGGATCGAGTTCGGCGTCTGGGGCGGCATGACCGAGCGGGAGCGCCGCGCGCTCCTTCGCCGGCGGCCGGACGTGCGTTCGTGGCGCGACCTGCTGGAGACCGCCAAGGAGGAGTACGAGCGGTCGGTCGAGGCCGACGAGGAAGAGCTCGTCGCGAGCTGAGCGGGATTCGGCGCCGGTTGGGATGACGCCCACGGCCGTCCGGTGGACGGGCGAGGGCACGGACGGTCCGCGAGGTCCGTCCGGCGACGGCAGGTGACCGGAAGGTCCACCTGAGTGCGGCTGCGGGCCCGTACCGATGCGGTACGGGCCTGCCGCCGCGCCTACCCATGCTCACACCGCGCAACGGCGTGTGCGCGCTGGGCTCGGCAGGTCATGCCTTCAGTGGCTGCACGGTGAACTGGTAGTCGTAGCGGATGAGGTCGTCCTCGCCGAGGACGAGGAACACCCGCGCGGCCCACGCGACGTCGCCGTCCTCCGTCACGAGCCGGACGGTGAACGTGACGGCGTCGTGGTGGGCGAACACGTCGCCCGCCGACACCACGGCGTACCGGCGGCCGACCACGAACTCGTCGTACGCCTCGGTGATCCTGTCCGCCAGTTCGGCGTGGCCGCGGAACCGCGCGGACTCGACGAGTTCCACGCCGTCCTCCGCCCACAGCGCGGCGATGGCGGCGCGGCGCTCGGCGGCGTCGGGTTCGCTCCACACCGCGACGTAGCGGCGGGCGATGTCCTCGATCGTGGCGGGCCGCGGCTCGTAGTCGGTCGCCTGCGTCATCGTCGGTCTCCTTCCGTCGGCCCGGCGGGCCGTCGCGACCGACGTTTCCGGCTGCCGCACGGGCAGGGTCAAGGCCGGCGGGCGGTGAGGACTCTCCCCCAAGGGGAGACCGCACAATGGGCGGCATGACGTACCTGTCCATCGGGGACTTCGCGCGCGCCACCCACATGAGCGTGAAGACGCTGCGGCACTACCACCGGGTCGGGCTGCTCGAACCCGCCCACGTGGACCCGGCCACCGGCTACCGCCGCTACACCGCCGAGCAGATCCCGACGGCGCAGGTCATCCGCCGTTTCCGCGACCTCGGCATGCCGCTGGACGACATCGACGCGGTGCTCGCGGCGCCGGACGTGCACGCCCGCAACGAGCGGATCGTCGCGCACCTGCACCGGCTGGAGGACGACCTCGGCCGGACGCGGCGCGCCGTCGCCGCGCTGCGCGACCTCCTCGCGCCTCCCCCGGCGGACGCGTCCGCGAACGTCGAGTTGCGCAGCGTGCCGGCGGTGCGCGCCGCGGCCGTCACCGGTGTCGTCGACGTCGCCGACATGGCCGCGTGGTTCGAGGGCGCGCTAGGTGAGCTGTACGGGACGCTCGCGGCGCAGGACGTGCGGGAGACCGGCAATGCCGGCGGCGTCTTCGCGGACGAGGTGTACACGCGGCATCGCGGCGAGGCCACCATCTTCGTGCCGTGCGCCGGGACCGTCCGCCCGATGGGCCGCGTCGTCCCGCATGAGGTGCCGGCGGCGGAGCTGGCCGTCATCACGCACCACGGGCCGCCCGCCGAGGTGGACCGCTCCTACGGCATGCTCGCGGCGTACGTCTCGCGGCACGCCCTCGCGGTGGACGGTCCCATGCGCGAGTACTACCTCGTCGGCCGCCGCGACACCCCGGACCCGTCAGGCTGGCGCACCGAGATCGGCTGGCCCGTCTTCCAGACCGCCCCCGCCGCCGCCACCGCACCGCCCCCGCCCGCACGAACGGACTAGCCCGAACGCACCCGTCCGCGAGACCCACCCGGTGTCGGCCCAGCGTCCCGGCGCGCCAGACGTCCACTGCGGGGCGCCTCGGTGTCTTCGGCCGCATGCGTTCCCACGCGCCGAGCGGCCCGGAAGTAGCCGGAAGCATGCGTCCCGGCGCACCGGCCGTTGGCCGTAGGCGTGCCGCCTCCCCGGCGACGCCACCGCTTCCGCGACGGCGCGCCGGACACGGCCGCACCTCGCTGAGGGAACGGTGGCCGGGGGCCTGAGCCGTCGCGCGAGCGCGCTGTCTGACCGGCGGAGCGATGCCGGAGGCGAGCCCCGCCGGGAAGCTCGCGAAGCGAGTTCGCGCTCGCCCAAGCACGGTCAGGGGGCGAGTCGCTAGGCGAGCGCCCTGGGGCGGGCTTGTGGAGACACAGTCGCTAGGCGAGCGCCCTGGGGCGGGCTTGTGGAGACACAGTCGCTAGGCGAGCGCCCTGGGCCGGGCTTGGGGAGACACAGCCGCTAGGCGAGGCGCTTGGGCCGGGATTGCGAAAATACCGAGAGGTCTTCGCCGACCTGGCGGAGGCCTTCGAGGTCGTGGACGTCCTCGGCCTGGGCGGGGACGGCGGTGACCGGGACGGTCGGGTGCGTCGAGGCGAAGTGGTCGCGGAGGCGTTCCTCGCGCGCGGCGAGCTGCATCCGGTCGGTGTGCAGGCGGAGCAGCGCGGCGGTCAGGGGGTGCTCGCCGCGTTCCTCCAGTGTCTCGGCGGCGGCCTGGCTGCGCGCGGCGGACAGCCCGTCGGCTGCGGACTCGTGGACGCGGTTGACGACGAGCCCGGCGAGCGGCATCCGCTCCTCGGCGAGCCGCTCGACGAAGTAGGACGCCTCGCGCAGCGCGTCCGGCTCGGGCGCGGCGACGACGAGGAACGCGGTGCCGGGGGTCTGGAGCAGCCGGAACGTCTTCTCGGCGCGCTCGCGGAACCCGCCGAACATGGTGTCGAACGCGGCGACGAACGTCTGCACGTCGCGGAGCAGCTGGACGCCGAGGACCTTGTTGATCGCGCCGGTGAACATGCCGAACCCGGCGCTGATCACCTTGACGCCGAACCGGCCGCCGGTCTTGGCGGGGGCGGCGAGGATCTTCATGAAGCGGCCGTCGAGGAAGCGGCCCATCCGCTCGGGCGCGTCCAGGAAGTCGAGGGCGTTGCGGGACGGCGGGGTGTCGACGATGATCAGGTCCCAGGCGCCGGAGCGGTGCAGCTGCCCGAGCTTCTCCATCGCCATGTACTCCTGCGTGCCGGACAGGGACGAGGAGAGCGACTGGTAGAAGGGGTTGGCGAGGATCTGCTTGGCCCGGTCGGGGTCGGCGTGCGCCTCGACGATCTCGTCGAAGGTCCGCTTCATGTCGAGCATCATGGCGTGCAGCTCGCCGTCGCCGTCGATCTCGATCCGGCGCGGGTTGTTGTCGAGCTCGGACAGCCCCATGGACTGGGCGAGGCGGCGCGCCGGGTCGACGGTGAGGACGACGACGTCGCGGCCGCGCTCGGCGGCCCGCACGCCGAGGGCCGCGGCGGTGGTGGTCTTGCCGACGCCGCCGGACCCGCAGCACACGATGATCTTGGTGCGCGGGTCGTCGAGCAGCGCGTCGACGTCCAGCGCGGGCGGGTTCTTGGCCGGGCTCATTCGATCTCCAGGATCACGCTGGTTTCCTGCGGCGGGCGGCCGCCCGGCGACGCGGGCCGCGGGACCTCGATCCGCCCGGTCATGCGGCGCCCTGGGCGCGGAGGGCGGCGGCCAGGTCGTACAGGCCGGCGAGGTCCATGCCGTCGGACAGCATCGGGAGCGTGTAGCGGGGCCGGTCGACGGACTCCAGCCGCTCCTTCTCGCGGCGCTGCAGCGCGGTGCGGCGGGCGTGCTCGCCGGCCTCGGCGGCGAGGACCGCGGCGATGGACTCGGCGTCGTGCTCCAGCCCGGCGGCCTTCACGCCGCGCAGGATCTCGTCGGTGTCGAGGGTGCCGGCGGCGGCCGCGGCGAGGTCGTCCTCGGACAGGACGGGCTGGTGCTCCATGTTGACGATGACGCCGCCGACGGGCAGCCCCACCTCGGTGAGCTCGCGGATGCCGTCCATCGTCTCCTGGACGGGCATCTCCTCCAGCAGGGTGACGAAGTGGACCGCGGTTTCGGGGCTGCGGACGACCTTCATCACGGTGTCGGCGTGGTTGCGGACCGGTCCGACCTTGGCGAGGCCGGAGACCTCGTCGTTGACGTTGAGGAACTTGGTGATCCGGCCGGTGGGCGGGGCGTCCATGACGACGGCGTCGTAGATGAAGGAGCCGTCCTTCTTCTTCCGCCGGACGGACTCGGAGGTCTTGCCGGTGAGGATCACGTCGCGGAGGCCGGGGGCGATGGTGGTGACGAAGTCGACGATGCCGAGCTTGGTCATCGCCTTCCCGGCGCGCTTGAGGTTGTAGAACATCTCGAGGTACTCGATGAGCGCCTCTTCGGTGTCGACGGCGAGCGCGTGGACGTCGCCGCCGCCGGGCGCGACGGCGACGCGGCGCTCCTCGTAGGGCAGCGGCGGGCAGTCGAAGAGCTGGGCGATGCCCTGGCGGCCCTCGACCTCGACGAGCAGGACCTTGCGGCCGCCGGAGGCCAGGGCCAGGGCGAGTGCGGCCGCGACGGTGGTCTTCCCCGTCCCGCCCTTGCCGGTGACGACGTGGAGGCGTACGCCGTCCCAGTCGGTGTCTCTCGCGCTCACCCGATCGACCATATCGTTCACTCGGCAAGGACTTTAGAGGGCGCCCTCCCCGATGCAAGTGATCCCTGACACGATGCCCTACGCGTCGGTAGATCGCTCGCCGGGGCCGTTGTGCCGGGCGTGCCCGCGAGGTTAGCTGGGAAACGTGAGACCGGCCTTCGGGCCGGTACGTCCGCACCCCGACGGGTACGGACCGTCCACGAGCGAAAGGTGGCCCGTGATGGCAACGGTGGCCCTGATCATTGTGTTGATCGTCGTGGTGGGCGGTTTGATCACGCTCGCCTCGTCGCTGCGCGTCGTGCAGCAGTTCGAGCACGGCATCGTGTTCCGGTTCGGCCAGGTGCAGCGCGGGGGCCAGCTGCGGCCCGGTGCGGTCCGCCGCCCCGGCCTGACCGCGATCATCCCGTACATCGAGCGGATGCAGAAGGTGAACCAGCAGACGGTCACGATGGGGGTGCCGGCGCAGGACGGCATCACCCAGGACAACGTGAGCGTGCGGGTCGACGCGGTCGTCTACTTCCGGGTGGTCGACCCGGTGAAGGCGATCGTGAACGTGCAGAACTACGGGTACGCGATCTCGCAGGTGGCGCAGACGTCGCTGCGGTCGGCGATCGGCCAGGCGGACATGCAGGAGCTGCTCGGCGAGCGCGAGAAGATCAACGTTCGGCTGCGCTCGATCATCGACGAGATCACCCAGGATCCGTGGGGGATCCTGATCGAGCGGGTGGAGATCAAGGACGTCTCGCTGCCGGAGGGCATGAAGCGGTCCATGGCGCGGCAGGCGGAGGCGGAGCGGGAGCGGCGCGCCCGCATCATCACGGCGGACGGCGAGTTCCAGGCGTCCAAGCGGCTGGCCGCGGCGGCGGAGATCATGTCGCAGGACCCGGCGGCGCTGCAGCTGCGGCTGCTGCAGACGGTCGTGGAGGTGTCGGCGGAGAAGAACAGCACGCTGGTGATGCCGCTGCCGGTGGAGATCCTGCGGTTCTTCGACAAGATGAGCGGCGGCGGGGACGGCGGGTCCCAGTCCGCGGCGAACCGGCTGGACCTGCGGGAGCGGCTCGCGAAGGCGGAGGAGGACCTGGCGAAGGCGGCGGAGCAGCCGTCGACGCTGGAGTCGGCGGAGGACGTCCCGCCGGTCATCGGGCTGGACGACCCGCGGCCGCACCACGGGGTGGCGCGGGGCGAGAAGTCCGACGAGGTGCGGGGGCCGAAGGAGGGCGAGCGTCGCGGCATCGAGGGCGGCGAACGCCCGGCCGGGGGCGGCGCCCCCGAGCAGGAGCCTCCCACCGACTTCTGACGTCGGCCGCCTCTCTCGTTCACGCGCGTGCCCGCCGCGGGCGCGGGTGTCGTGTGCGCGCCCGCGGCGGGCGGGGCTCAGGGCGCCGCCGGGACGGGCTCGGGCTCGGGCTCGGCGGCCTTCGGCATGGTCAGCGCCCGCACGCCGGGGACCGCGGCCGTCCCCAGGCAGGTCGCTCCGACCAGCACCGCGCTGATCATGAGGGGGACGGACGCGCCCCACGCGGACGCGGCCCACGGGGCGAGGGCGTAGCCGAGGGGCGCGGCGCCGAGGGAGAGCAGCCAGTCGTAGGAGGTGACCCGCGCCAGCGACCGCTGCGGGATGGTCAGCTGGACGACGGTCTCCCACGTGGGGTTGAGCACGCCGAGCCCGGTGAGTGCCAGCCCGTACGCCGCGATGACCAGCGGCGCGGGCGCGGCGGCGGCGAGCAGCGCGAGCGGCAGCGCGAACGTGGCGAGGCCGAGGTTGGCGACCAGCACCGGCCGGTGCGGCCGGACGCGGGCGGCCAGCAGCGCGCCCGCGACCAGCCCGACCGCGCCGACCTGCACGGTCGCGACCCAGGTGCCCTCGCCGCCGAGCCGGTCGACGGCGATGGCGGGGCCGAGGGTGAGCAGCACGGCGGACGCGCCGTTCCAGGCCGCGTGCGCGATCAGGCTCGTCCAGTACCAGTCGCGGGAGCGGACCTCGCCCCAGCCTTCGGCGAGGTCGCGGAGCAGGCGGCGGCCCGATCCGCCGTCCGCGCGGTCCGGGGCGGGGGCGCGGCGGACGCGGGCGAGGGCGAGCAGCGCGGCGCTGGCGGCGAACGAGGCGGAGTCGAGCAGGAACGTCCAGCCGGGCCCGGCGGTGAGGACGAGGGTGCCGGCGAGCGCGGGCCCGGCCAGGCGGGTGGCGCCGTTGGCGGTGCCGAGCAGGGCGTTGGCCTTCCGCAGCCCGCCGGCCTCGACCGTGCCGGTGATCATCGGGGAGATCGTCGGGGTCTGGAAGGCCGACGCGGCGCCGCCGACCGCCTGGGCGGCGGCGAGGTGCCAGAGCCGGGGGTGCCCGCCGAGCAGCTCGATCGCGGCGAACAGCTGGGCGCCGCAGCCGGCGAGGTCGGTGGCGACGGCGACCGTGCGGGCGTTGAGCCGGTCGGCGAGGACGCCGCCGACGGGCAGCAGGAGCAGGCGCGGCACCATCGCGCAGCCGAGCACGAGGGCGAGCGCGGACGTGGAGCCGGTGGCGCGCAGCACGGCGAGGGCGAGCGCGGCGGGCACGGCGGCGTCGCCGGTGAGGGACAGCACGCGGGCGGTGAACAGCAGCCGGAAGTCGCGGCCGCGCAGCGGGTGGGCCATGGCGGCAATGTAGTTCGCTATCGAACTATTCGTCAAAGAATTATTCGCTGTCGAAGTAGCGAGGGTCGTACGATCCGTGCATGGACGGCAGCAGGGACGGCGGCGGGGACGGCGGGCCCGGACCGCGCGACCGGAGCGGCGCGGCGGCCCCGCGCGACCGGGCCGGCGCGGGCGAGCCGCGCGACCGGACCGACGAGCACGTCGCGCGGTGGACGCGGATCCTGACCGACCTCGATCCCGACATCGAGGGCTCCGTCACCCGGATGATCCGCTTCGTCGAGCACATCAGGCGGGTGAAGGACCGGTCGCTCCTGGAGTACGACCTGCACCGGCACGAGTACGACACGCTGCAGGCGCTCGGCGGCCGGCACGGCCGCGCCGCCCCGTCGGAGCTCGCCGCCGACCTCGGCATGCCGCCGAACTCGGTCACCGGCCGGCTGGACTCGCTGGAGCGGCGCGGGTTCGTCCGCCGGACCCCGTCGGCGACGGACCGGCGGCGCGTCCTGGTCGAGCTGACCGAGGAGGGGCGCGGCGCGTGGCTCGGCGCGATGGGCGGCGTCGGGCACGAGGAGTACCGGCTGCTCGGCGGCCTCACCGCGGACGAGCGCCGCACGCTGTCGGACCTCCTGCGGCGCGTCATGGTGCGCGCCGAGCAGGAGGCCCGAGAGGGGTGACGGCCGGGCCGCGAGGGCCCGCCGTCATGCCGCGAGCGCCGGGTCGGGGTAGTCCTTCAGCTTGATCGCGGTGGCGGCCTGCGTCGCCAGCTTGTCGAGGACCTTCGTCAGCGGGCCCCTGGTCAGCAGCTTGTACACGGTGGCGCGGCGGCGCAGCGAGCCCGCGCTCTTCGGCGCGAAGAACGACCCGGCGCCGCCCGCGACCCGCTGGCACGCCGTGGTGAACTTCTTGATCGCCTTCTCGTAGGCGGCGAACGCGGCGCGGTGGTCACCGCCGGCGGCCGCCAGCTCCCCGGCCAGCACGTACGCGCAGACGACCGCCAGCCCGGTGCCCATCCCGCCGCAGGTCGCGCCGTACCCGGCGTCGCCGAGCAGCGCGACGCGGCCCTTCGTCCAGGAGTCCATCCGGACGATGCTGATCGAGTCGCAGTAGAAGTACGGGGCGTTCCACATGTCCTGCAGCAGGGTGCCGGTGTGCCAGCCCATCCCCTGGAACCGGTCGGCCAGCGCGCGCTTCTGCCCGTCCACGTCGCGGTGGTGCGGCCTGAGGCGGTCGTCGGTGAACACGCACATCACGTTCGCGCCGGCGCCGCCGCGCGTCGGGTAGACCGACACGCCGCGCCCGACCTCGCTGTACAGCTTGCCGGTGTCGAGGCCGAGCCGGTTCGGCGCCTCGAAGATCGCGACGTGGTGGCCGGAGTCCTTGACGAACTGCGACTCGTCCCCGAACGCGAGCCGCCGGACGTTGGAGTGCAGCCCGTCCGCGCCGATGACCAGGTCGAACGCGCGGGGCGCCGCGTGCTCGAAGGTGACGTCCACGCGGTCCCCGGTGTCGGTCGTGGTCGCGATCGAGTCGCCGAAGACGTACTCGACGCGGTCGCGGGTCAGCGTGTAGAGGATCTCGGCGAGGTCGCCGCGGTGGATCTCCACGTCGCCGCCGGTGAAGGAGTCCGGCAGGCTGACCTGGACCCGGCCCTCGGCGTCGACCATGTCGAGCGCCCCGCCGTGCGTCTGCCGCCGCCGGATCTCGTCCAGGACGCCCATCTTCTCGAGCACGCTCAGGTGGACCTCGCCGCGGAAGTCCACGGCCTGCCCGCCGGGGCGGATGCCCGGGGCCCGCTCCACGACCGTGACCCGGTGGCCGTGGCGGCTCAGCCAGTAGGCCAGGGAGGGGCCCGCGATGCTCGCACCCGAGATCAGCACGTTCATGGTCATCGTCGTCTCCGTTCGTCGTCGTTGACACAGAGACTCGGCGGACGCCCTGACCGGCGGCGCACCGCTCGCTGACCGCCGGGGGCCCGGCGGCGTCAGCCCAGGTCAGGACGTCAGCCCAGGTCAGGACGTCAGCCCGGGTCAGGACGCCGGCCCAGGTCGGGGCGTCGGCCGGGGCCCACCGGCGGCGGGCCGGGTCAGCCGGCGGTGAGGACGAGCCGCCCGCGCAGCCCGCCCGCCTCCAGCCGCTCGTGCGCCTTGGCGGCCTCCTCCAGCGGGAACGTCCCGGCGACGCGGAGCGTGAGGCGCCCCGCGTCGACGAGCGCGGACAGCTGCTCCAGCCGCGCGCCGTCCGCCCTTATCCACACGTTGTGGACGGTGATGCCGCGCAGCGGCACCGGGGCGGCCGGACCGCCGCTCACCGCGACGAACACGCCGCCGCCCCGCACCGCGTCGAGCGCCGAGACC
>NZ_JBEYYT010000289.1:0-12157 GCF_040645715.1 Spirillospora sp. NPDC046719
CCCCGCCGGAGCGGGGCCTTCGCCATGCGGTCTGGGGGACGGGCGCGAGCGCGCGTTCCGAGGAGCGCCCCCGGCAGCGCCGAGGTCAGATGGTCGCCTCGGCCTCCGCCGGCCAGCTCATCCTGATCTGGACGCCCTTCGGGGTGGTGGCGATCTCCACGTCGTCGGCGAGCCCGGCGATGACCGCCAGGCCGAGTTCGGCGGTGCCCTCGCCCAGATCGAAGTCCAGGTCGTCCTCGTCGGGCCGGGCCGGCGGCCCGCCCGCCGCGTCGTCCCCGGGCACGGCGTCGCTCACCGTGACCTCGAAGCGGCGGCCCGCCCCGGTCAGCTCGAGCCGGACGGGCTCGTCCGGGCAGTGCAGGCGGTGCGCCTCCACGGCCCGCGAGCACGCCTCGCCGACCGCCAGCCTCACCTCGTCGAGCAGCGCCTCGGCGACGCCGCTGCGGCGGGCCACCGCGGTCACGATCAGCCGGGCGGTCCGGACGTGGACGGGCAGCGCACTGAAGGAGAGTTCAACGGTCGCCATCGTGGTGTCAGGCCGCCTACTTCGCGCCCTTGCGCTTCTCCTCGGCCTCGGCGATCGAGTCGTGGATGCCGAAGACCTTGGTCAGCCCCGTGATCCGGAAGATCTTGAGGATGCGCTCCTGGGTGCACACCAGCTCCAGCGAGCCGTCGTGCGCGCGGACCCGCTTCAGCCCGCCGACCAGGACGCCGAGGCCGGTCGAGTCCAGGAACTCGACCTTCTCCATGTCCACGAGCAGGTGGAACTTGCCCTTGTTGACCAGGTCGATGAGCTTCTCGCGAAGCTTCGGCGCCGTGTAGACGTCGATCTCGCCCTCCACGTTGATGACGGTGAGGCCATCGTCGGTGGTGTAGTCGTTCACCTTCAGGTCCACAAATCCTCCAGCGCCGTGCAGCACAATCCGATCCCGCCCTCCGGGCTCCGCGGCGGCGGCCCGGGCGGCGAGACATCGCCGTGATTCAACCACGCTCCGGCGCGGCGCACGCACGTTATCGACCAGTCGGGCGAAAGTTCGCGCCGTCCCGTCTGACCTGCTGATCCACAGATGAGCACAGGGGGAACGGGCCCACCGGCGCCGGGGCGTTCCCGTTGTTTTGCCCCGGCTGGCAAACTGAAAACCTGATGGCCGCCCAAAGATCTTCAACCCCTCTCGACCGGCTGCTCGCCGACCCGTCGCGGCGGGACCGCATCACCCATGTGGAGCGCGTTCCCGCACGTGAGGGCCGCCGTGCACCGTGGCCGTCATGGTCGCCCCCGCTGCTCGTGGACCGGCTGGCCGCCGCCGGGATCGAGGCCCCGTGGGAGCACCAGGCCGCCGCCGCGGAGCACGCCCGCGCCGGCCGCTCTGTGATCATCGCCACAGGAACCGCGTCCGGGAAGTCCCTCGCCTACCTGCTGCCCTCCATCGAGGCGATCTATGCGGGCGAGGACGACCACCGCCGCGAGGGGACGATCCTCTACCTGTCGCCGACGAAGGCGCTGGCCGCCGACCAGCTCCGCGCGCTGCGCGCCCTGCGGCTCACCCGCGTCCGCGCCGCGACCTACGACGGCGACACCCCCCGGGACGACCGCTCCTGGGTCCGCCAGCACGCCAACTACGTGCTGACCAACCCCGACATGCTGCACCGGTCGATCCTGCCCGGGCACTCCCGCTGGTCGTCGTTCCTGCGCCGCCTCCGCTACGTCATCGTGGACGAGGCCCACGGATACCGCGGGGTCTTCGGCTCGCACGTCGCGCAGGTCCTGCGCCGCCTCCGCCGCGTCTGCGCCCGCTACCACGCCGACCCCACCTTCATCCTGGCGTCCGCCACCACGTCCGAGCCCGCGTCCACCGCGTCCCGCCTCACCGGCCTCGACGTCGTCGCCGTCGACGACGACGCCTCGCCCCGCGGGCCGGCCACTTTCGCGCTGTGGGAACCGCCCCTTACCGACCTGCGCGGCGAGCAGGGCGCCCCCGTCCGCCGCACCGCCACCGCCGAGGCCGGCGACCTCCTCGCCGACCTCGTCGTCGAGGGCGTCCAGACCCTCGCGTTCGTCCGGTCCCGGCGCGGCGCCGAGTCCGTCGCGCTCGGCGCGAAACGCGCGCTCCACGAGGTCGCGCCCGCCCTCGCCGAGCAGGTCGCCGCCTACCGCGCCGGCTACCTCCCCGAGGAGCGCCGCGCCCTCGAAGCCGCGCTGCGCTCCCGCTCCATCGTGGGCCTGGCCAGCACGAACGCCCTCGAACTCGGGGTCGACGTGTCCGGGCTCGACGCCGTCCTCGTCTGCGGCTGGCCCGGCACCCGCGCGTCGCTCTGGCAGCAGGCCGGACGCGCCGGACGGTCCGGGCAGGCCGCCCTGTCCGTCCTCGTCGCCCGCGACGACCCCCTCGACACCTTCCTCGTCCACCACCCCGAGGCGATCTTCGGGACGCCGGTCGAGGCGACCGTCCTCGACCCCGACAACCCGTACGTCCTCGAACCGCACCTGTGCGCCGCCGCGTCCGAGCTCCCCCTCACCGAGGACGACGCCGCGCTCTTCGGGCCGTCCACCGCCGACCTGCTGCCCGACCTCGTCCGCCGCGGGTTCCTGCGCCGCCGCCCCAACGGCTGGTACTGGACGCGCCGCGACAAGGCGTGCGACCTCGCCGACATCCGCGGCGCGGGCGGCGCGCCCGTCCAGGTCGTCGAGACCGCCACCGGACGCCTGCTCGGCACCGTCGACGAGGCGTCCGCGCACACCACCGTCCACGACGGCGCCGTCTACATCCACCAGGGCGACTCGTTCATCGTCCAGACCCTCGACCTGGAGGACTCCGTCGCGCTCGTCGAGGCCGCCGACCCCGACTACTCCACCACCGCGCGCGACGTCACCGACATCACCATCGCCGAGACGCTCCGCTCCACCTCCTGGGGCGACGCGACCCTCTGCTACGGCACCGTCGACGTCACCAGCCAGGTCGTCGCCTACCAGATGCGCCGCGTCCAGACCGGCGAGATGCTCGGCGAGAAGCCCCTGGACCTGCCGCCCCGCACCCTGCGCACCCGCGCCGTCTGGTGGACGCTGTCCGAACCGCAGGTCGACGCCCTCGGCGACCTCGACCTCGCGGGCGCCGCGCACGCCGCCGAGCACGCCTCCATCGGCCTGCTCCCGCTCTACGCCACCTGCGACCGGTGGGACATCGGCGGCGTCTCCACCGCCGTGCACCCCGACACGGGCCTGCTCACCGTCTTCGTCTACGACGGGCACGAGGGCGGCGCCGGCTTCGCCGAACGCGGCTACGCCGACGCGGCCGCCTGGCTCCGCGCCACCCGCGACGCGATCGCGTCCTGCGAGTGCGACTCCGGCTGCCCGTCCTGCATCCAGTCCCCCAAGTGCGGCAACGGCAACGACCCGCTCGACAAGCAGGGCGCCCTGACCCTCCTGGCCGTCCTCCTGCAAGCCGCCCCCTGACCGCACGCCCGCGCACGTCGACGCGACGGCCGGAAACGGGAAGCGCCCGCTCCCTCTGCTTCGACCGGCTAGTTCGGTGCGACGCGCTGCGCGGGGACGGACGGCTGCTCGTCGAGCCCGCGGCGGGCCTGCGCCAGCGCCTGCTGCAGCTTGCGGCGTTCGAGCTCCAGCGTCTGCAGCGACTCCTCGTGCTCGTCCCGCAGGTCCCGCAGCTCCCTGCGGATGTTCATGCTGCGCCGGAACCCGAGGGCGGCGATCCCCGCGCCCGCCATGAACACGATGGCGACGACGACGCCCGCCAGGAACAGGTGCCACTGCTCCGTGACGCCGGGCACCTCGTGCCCGAACGCGGTCACATGGACCTCGCCGGTGTTGCCCAGGATGACGGCCACGGCCGCGGCGATGGCGACGAGCGTGACGACCAACCCCAGAATGATCATGCGGAGGGTCTCCTCTCCAGTGCCGGACAATGCGGGGGAATTCCGACTGGCAAGGCAGCCTAGACCGTTCTCAATCCCCGTCCAAGACCACACCTGCCTCCCCCGCCGCACCGCATCGTCGATGCGCCCCCCGCCGCCCACCCGTGTCGTGGCCGGTCGATGAGGCGATGGGAGCTACTTGCGGCGACGTCCGCGGCCGGAGGAACGGCGCTTGCCCGGGGCCTTCCCGGAGGACGGCCTGGCGATCTGGACGTCCACACCGCCCGACTTGCCCAGCGCCGCAGGACGCCGCGCGGCCCTGCTCTTCGGCTTCGGCTTCGACGCCTTGGCCGCCGACGCTCCGCCGAGGACCCTCGTGTCACCGGCGCGGGCGCCCGCGGCCGCCTTCACGGACCCGGTCTTGGCGATGGCCTCGGCGCGGGCGATCCGCTCGCGGGCGCTCTTGACGCGCTTGCGCCCGCTCCCGTTGCGGGCGATCCGCGCGGCCATCCCGAGGCTGTTCGATCCGGCCTGGGTGACGCGCAGCCGCCGCGTCCACGTGCCGAGGTGAGCCGCGACGATCAGCAGGACCAGCGCGATCCCGACGCTCTTGCCCCACTGCAGCCGGTCGGTCGCCGCGACGTTCACGGCCTTCGGCGCGTCCGTCGCGATCTGCGGCGCGGGGTAGGTGAGGCCGGGCGTCGCGCCGTCGGGCTGGACGGACGGCAGCGTAACCGGCGACTCGTTGTTGAACGGCGTCAGCGGGGTGGACGTGCTCGGTCCGGTGGTCCCGGTCGGCAGCGACGGCGCGGAACCGGTCGGCAGGCTCCCGGTGGCGCCGCCCGCCACGGCACTGGCCGTCGCGGGGGACGAGAGCAGCGAGCCGCCCGTCCCGGTCGACCGCCGGGCCCGCACGCCCACGGAGACCGTCCCGGTCGACCGCGTCAGCGACAGCCTGGCGGAGCAGCTCGTCCCGGAGCAGAGCGAGCCCATCGACCCCGACTTCGAGCCGACCCCGGATCCCGACAGGGAGTAGCCGAGCAGGTCGTCCTCATAGCCGCGGTTCCACTTCACCACGACCTTGCCGCCGGACACGCTCGCGGAGACGCCGGTCGGCGCGGCGGGCGCGATCCGCACGGTGAAGGTGTTGGAGTCGTAGACCTGGTTGGTGATCGAGCCCTTGAGGTAGGCCTTGTACTTGCCGTTGCGGCGCAGCTCGAGCGGGGCCGACAGGTCGCCGGCCCAGCTGCTCTCCTTAAGGAACGTGTCGCCGATCCCGGGACCGTCGACGCGCAGCTGCATCTTCAGCGCGAAGTCGTAGTGCGCCTTCACGGTGACGCTCGTCCCGCTGGTGATGACGGCGCCGTTCGCGGGGCTGATCACCGCCGTCGTCGCGGCGTTCGCGGGCAACGCCCCGAGAACCGGGATGCTCATCGCAAGGGAAGCCGCGAGCGCGACTGCACCGATCCTGCGAATGATGGTCACGGCCTCAATCCCTTCGACAGCGTCCTGCATCTCCACCCGCTGAGGACGACGCTCGCGGGGCGCACTGTGCCGAGTGATGACTATGGGCTCAGGGCAGCGTAACGTACCGGACGGTAGGAAAAATCACAGGAAGATGACAAAGAGGTCGCGGATACCGGGTCCACCTCACGCACCTCCCTATTGACACTCAGTGCAACGAGTCGCGCCGGGCCAGGTTACGCCCTCTCACCCCACGGGGCCAGCCCGGGCCCTCGACCGGACGCGAACGGCACCGCCCCCGAGCGGCACTCGCAGCGCCACCGTCACCTCCACATCGACGACCTCGCCGCGGACACGGCACCGCGCCATCCGCGCCCCGGACCTCGCCGCGACCTCGCGCGCGCTCCCGCACACGTCCGCCGCCCCGTCCGCCGCCCGCGCCGCACCGGCCAGCGCGGCGAGGTCCGCCGCCGCGTCCCCCCGATGCCGCGCCGCCCGCACCCCGCCGACCCCGACGGCCGCCACACCACCGACCCAGATAACGACCATGAACGCCACCACCCAGACAGTCCCCGCCCCCCGATCACACCCCCACCTCCCCCAAACCCCCCGCCCGCACCTCACAACCCACCCCCTTCCAAAACCAGCCCCACCAGAACACCCACCAACCCCCCTTCTCCTCGCCCCCCTTCCTCCAAGCCCCCGTTACGCCTGCCGCAGCACCCGGCCAGTCGCCTCGCCACGCCGTGACGCCGAATTCCGTAAGGCCCACCTCACCGCGCCCCCGGTCCCGTCGTGGGCGCCCAGTTCCACCTCGGCACGCGAGTCCGCCTAGGCACGCCTCCTAGCTGACACAGCGGCCGACTCAACACGACGTCCCAACTCGACACGACGGCCCGGCCCAACACGACGGCCCGACTCGACACGTTGCGCCGTGCCACGCCTGGGGACGCGGGAGTGGTCATGTCGCGGGGGTGGGGTCGGTTGCGGCGCCTGGTTCCGTGGCGGCGGCGACATGGGCGTGGACGGTCAGGGGCGGCAGGCCGGTCGCGGCCGGAGGTTCGACCGGCGCGGAGACGTCGACCTCGACGGTCGCGGCGTCGCGGTGGACCGTCACCGTGGCGTGCGGCGGGACCGCCTTGACCACCAGCTCCCGCACCGCGGCGAGAGACTCGCCGCGTGCCGCCGCCCGTGCGCCGGTCCGCGCGGCGTCGGTGCAGGTGAGCTGGACCGACGCGACCGCCACGCCCCAGAGCGCGATGGCGGTGACGAGCACCAGGCTGGGCAGAGCCAGCGCGATCTCGGCCGTCACCATGCCCCGGTCACGGGCGCCACGGCCTACCCGGCCATCTGCAGGGCCTTCTTGATGATCCCGGTGAGCATGGTGTGGACCTCCGGACTCGTGACGATCTTGAAGAGCAGGGTCGCGAACGCCGCGGCGGCGATGGTGCCGACGGCGTATTCGGCGGTGGACATTCCTCGGTCTCCGGAAAGGCGCCGCCATCTCCGCACCACCATCTGTTTCGCCCGCATGGGGCCTCCTTGTTCTCCTTGGGGACGCCCGATCGCGTCTGATCCCAGGCTCGGGTGCGGCGGATCCGGTCACCAGGTGAACCGCGTTCTGTGGATAACTCGACGCGGTCACCACGGCAGGAGGATGGTCGAGGCGATTCCGGCGATCGCCGGCACCACTCCGAGCAGGACGAACGCGGGCAGGAAGCACAGCCCCAGCGGTGCGAGCGCCCGCACGCCCGCAGCGCGGGCACGCGCGGCCGCCGCCGTGCGCGCCACGCGCCGCTGATCCCGCGCGAGGCGTCCGAGGGACGGCGCCAAGGCCGCGCCGCTGGAGACGGCCCGAACGGCGGTGCGAGCCAAGGGCGCCAGGACCGGCTCCTCGGTGAGCGCGAGCCATGCGTCCACGGGGTCGGCGCCGAGACGGATCTGGACGGCCACGCCGCGCAGTTCCGCACCAAGGGGACCGCCGACCGCGTCCGCGACGGCCTCGACGGCGTCGTGCCAGGGGGCACCCCCGCGCAGGCACGCGGCAAGGAGGTCCACGGCAACCGGAAGGTCCGCGATGAGTCGGGCCTGCCGTCGTCGCTGGTCGGCGCTTCCGAGCCGCCCGAAGGAGTACCGGACGGCTGCGGCAACGACGACGCCGAGCGCTCCACCCATCAGCCCGCCGAAGGCCACCCAGCACAGGACACCGCCCACCAGGCACGCAGCCCGCCGCAATGTCGCCTCGCGCCGCCCGTTTTCGGCGCGCTCTTTGGCATCCCCGTTCTCCGCATGCCGTGCTTGGGTTGAATCTGAGGCGTCCGGGTCGCGTGTCCGCGGCCTCGGCGGCGCCTGGTCGAACTGCCTACCGAGTCGACGTCCGGCCGCGTTCGCTCCCTGTGGGAGAAGAAAGCCCGACGCTGCCGCGCAGAGCATCACCATGAACGTCACCATCGTTCCTCCGTTTCTCATGCCCCTCGGCTCGCCGCCGGCCGCCTTCGCGCGATGCGCTTGGCTGCACCTGGTCGGGTCCACGCGGCTGTCGTCCGACGTTCCGAAGCCGCAGCTGTCGGGTCTGCGGCGGCTGCGGCGGCTGCGGCCCAACGTGCTGAAACGACCCGTCCCAGCACTGCTTCGGTGGCCGCTGAGGCGGCGAGTCGCTGCTCCTTCGCCGCACCTGGAGCACCGAAGCGCCGTCGCCCTCCCCGGCGCGGGGCGCCACCTGCATCTCGGTCCTTAGCGACCTGTCAGCGGGCGCGGCCCGTCGCCCACTCGCGGTGGCAGTGTCCTGGGTGTGGGTGCGGCTCGTCTCGTCCTCAGTCAGTCAGCGAGCGACACGGCGGCCACGCTCAACCTCATCGGACGTGTCGCTGCTCCTTCGGCGCACGTGGGGCACCGAAGTTCCGCCGTCCTACCCGGCGCGAGCGGGGGGCGCTGGGCTGGCTGGTGCTGCTATTGGGGTCGGTCAGGGTGAGCGGCGTGGCGGGTGAGGGACGGCGTCATCGGAAGCGTCGCTGCTCCATCTGCACTGCCAAGCTCCTTCGACGCACCTGTGGGCGTGGGCCACCGAGGCATCGTCGCCCTGTTGAGCGGCGTCGTTGTCGGGGCTGGTGAGCGTGAGCGACAGGGTGGGGATGGACCGACCCCCACGAGGCGATTTCCTACTTCATCTGCACTGCCAGGCTCCTGGATGCTGTTGTGGGCGTGGGTCACGGAGGCGTCGTCGACATGCTGGCGAGGTGGTTGAGCGGCCGGACGGTGCCGGTATCGGGGCTGGTGAGGGTGAGCGCGGCGGGTGTGGGACGGCCTCACGGGGCGGTTTGCTACTTCGTCTGCACCGCCTCGCTCCTTTGTTGCGCCAGTCGGTGTGGGCCACCGAGGCGTCGTCGCCATGCTGGCGAGGCCGGTTTGCTGTGCGGCTGAGCGGTGCCGTGGCTGGAAGAGGGTGAGTAAGGCGTGGGCATGGCCAGGCTCGTAGGGCGCGTCGCTGGTTCTGTCGGCGTTGCCATGGCCTTTTTGTGCGCCTGGGATCTGGGGCGGGGTTGGGTTGTCGGTGGCGTCGGGGCGGTCTGGACGGTGTTGCTGGTGGGTTGTCGGGGGAATGGTGCGGCGGTCGCTGCTCGGTCTCACGGAGCGTGACGCTGGTTCGTCGGCGCGGGCCTTGGTGCGTCTGGGAGGTGTCGCGGTGGCGTTGGATTGGTGGCGGGGGCGGGTTGCTGCGTTGTTGGTCATGTGTGGGTCAGGTGGGTGACTCGGCGGTTCTGGCGAGGTGGCGGGTCCAGTAGAGGCCGGTCGCGTTGAAGGCGAGGCCCGTGAACAGGCAGGCGAGGCCGGGGAGGGAGCCGCAGAGGAAGGTGAGGGGATGGGCGCCCAGGGCGGCGGCCATGCCGACGCCCAGGAGGGGGAGCGCGGCGAGGAGGCGGGCCGTCGCGCGGGGGCCGGCCAGTTGGACCGAGACGTCCTGGCGTTGGGCTTCTTCGTCGCGGAGTGCGGCGGCCAGGCCGTCCAGGACCGTGGCGAGGGTGCCGCCGCGTTCGGTGCCGATGCGCCAGCAGGCCGCGAGGAGGCGCAGGCCCTCGCCACCGGGCTCGCAGGCCAGTTCGGAAAGGTGGTCGGGGATCGACGGGGGCGGGCGGCCGGGGGTGAGGAGTTCCGCGGCCACGTGCGGGTCGAGGACGGCCGCGGACAGCGTGAACGCCTCTTCGGGGGTGCGGCCGGCGGCCAGCTCCGCGGCCATCCCATCGCACAGTTCGATGATCGAGGTGCGGCGGCGGGCAGGCCGGGTCCGGCGTTCCTTGAGCACTTCGATGCGGTTACGGAGGGCTGGAGCCAGGGGTGCGGGGGCCGGATCGGCGATGTGCGCTAGGCGCAGGCCGGCGGGGGACGGGCCGAGCAGCAGCCAGGCGGATGCGGCGGAGAAGAGGACGGCGAGCCCGGTCGCGGCGGTCATGGCGTCCACCCCAGCCGGGCCGCCAGGGCGTCGGCTCCCGCGGCGGCGATCGTCTCTCCGGCGGCGGTGAACGTGACGGCGGGCAGGACGCCGACCAGGCCGTTGGCGGCGCGGCGCAGCAGGCACACCTCGGCGACGCGGCGACGGCCGCCGCCGGGTTCGCGGACCAGGTGGACGACGATGTCGAGCGCGGCGGCGAGCTGGCTGTGGACCGCCTCGCGGGAGAGGCCGGCGGCGCACGCCAGCGCCTCCAACCGGGCCGGGACGTCGGCTGCGGTGTTGGCGTGCAGCGTGCCGCAGCCGCCCTCGTGGCCGGTGTTCAACGCCTGGAGCAGGTCCGCGACCTCGGCGCCTCTGACCTCGCCGACCACCAGGCGGTCAGGGCGCATGCGGAGGGCTTGGCGGACGAGGTCGTTCAGCGTGACGCCGCCCGCGCCCTCCACGTTGGGCGGGCGGGCTTCCAGGCGGACGACGTGGGGGTGCGTGGGGCGCAGCTCGGCGGAGTCCTCGACCAGCAGGAGCCGCTCCCCCGGGTCGGCCAAGGAGAGCAGGCTGCTGAGCATTGTGGTCTTGCCGGTCCCGGTTCCTCCGCTGATGAGGAACGCGGCGCGGGTCTCGATCAGGGCGGAGAGCAGGGCGGTGCCTTCGGGCGGGACGGTGCCGGTCGCGACGAGCTCGCCGAGGGTGAAGGCGCGCCGGCGGGGGAGGCGGAGGGAGACGCAGGTGCCATTCGCGGCGACCGGCGGGAGGACGGCGTGCAGCCGGATGCCGCCGGGGAGCCGCGCGTCGGCGTACGGGGCCGCGTCGTCGAGACGGCGGCCCGCGGCGGCGGTGAGGCGCTGGGCCAGGCGGCGCACGGCGGCCTCGTCCGGGAACCGGACGCTGGTGCGGACGAGCCCTTCGCCGGCGTCGATCCACACCTCGCCGGGGCCGTTCACCAGGACGTCCGTGACCTCGGGTGCCCGGAGCAGCGGTTCGAGGGGGCCCGCGCCGACGAACTCGGCGCGCAGTTCGTCGGTGAGCGCGAGGACCTCGCGGTCGCCGAGCAGCCTGTCCTCGGCGCGGAGCGCCGCCGCGACGCGTCCCGCGGTGGCCTCGCCGCCGGCGTCGGCGAGGCGGTCGCGGACGGCGGACGAGAGCCTGGTCATGCCGCCTCCTCGCGGTGGGCGTAGGGCTGCAGGGCCAGGTCGGCGAGGAGGCGGGCGCAGAAGTCGGAGAGGGGGCCGCGGCGGCAGGCGCGGGCGAGGTCGCCCTCCTCGATCGCGGCGGGGAGGCGGCGGTCGCGCTCGTAGACCCCGGCGACGGGGAGGCCGAGCGCCTGCGTGACGGCGCCCGGCGTGAGGCCGCCGGGGGACGGGCCCTGCACGATCAGGCGGAGGTCGGCGGTGTCGCGGCGCAGGGCGGTGGCGAGGCCGTCGGCGGCGACGGTGGCGCGGACCTCGGCCGGGACGAGCAGGAAGGTGACGTCGGCGGTGCGCAGCGCGGCGCGGCCGATGTCGCCGGGGAAGCGGGGCACGTCGGCGATCACCAGGTCGAAGCCGCGGGAGGCGGCGTCGAGCAGGGACAGCACCGCCGCGTCGGCGACCGGGACGGACGCGCCGCGCCGCCACGACAGGACGGACAGGTCGCCGGTGGACGGGAGGGTGTCGCGGAGGGTGGCGGCGTTCAGCCGGCCGTGCCGTTCGGCGAGGTCGGGCCAGCGGGCGCCTTCGTGGCCTTCCAGGCCGAGCATGAGGTCGGCGCCGCCGCCGAGGGGGTCGGCGTCCACGAGGAGGGTGCGCAGTCCGCTGCCGGCGGCGGCGAGGCCGAGGGCGGCGGCCAGGACGCTGGCGCCCACGCCGCCGCGGGAGCCGACGACGCACAGGGTGGTGGCGCGGCCGGCGTCGGGTTCGCTCGCGGCGGCGAACGCGTCGATCAGCCATTGCTCGTGGTCGGGCAGCACGGCCACGTCCTGCGCGCCGATCCGGACGGCCGCCTGGTAGGTCTCGGGCGTGGCGGCGCCGGCGACCAGGACGACGCCGCCGCGGCGGGGCAGGCCGGCGGACGCGACGTCCCCGGCGGCGTCGGCGCCGACCAGGACGAGCGCGGGCCAGGCCCAGGCGGCGCGGGCGTCGGCGGGGGCGGCGACCTCGGCGTGCGCGTCGGCGGCCGCGGCGAGGCGGAGCAGGGTGTCGGCGGTGGCGGGGTCGGCGGTGATGATCAGTGCCGCGATGTTCATCGGTCCTCCTGTGCGTTCAGAGGACTCCAGCGTGCGGCGCCGTGCCGGGCGGGCGGAAGCGTTCCGTGAATTGTGGATAACTCTCCGCGGCCCTCGGGCGGGGCCGGGAGAACGAGGCGGCGGGCGGGCGGTGGCGTGTCCAGATCCTCCACGCCACC
>NZ_JBEYYT010000290.1:0-12138 GCF_040645715.1 Spirillospora sp. NPDC046719
GCGGGAGCCGCCGCGGACCGCGGCACGGTCAGGAGGTGGTCGCCGGTTCCGCGGGCGGGACGGCGGCCTCCTCGTCCTGCGGGGGCGTGCGCGTGAAGACGTTGAACACGAGGTTCAGCACGATCGCGCTGATGCTGCCGATGGTGATGCCGCTGTTGAGGATCGCCGCGACGTCCTTGGGCATGTTCTCGCCGAACTGCGGGACGACGGTGGGCAGCAGCGCGAGCGCGATGCTGACGGCGACGACGAGGGCGTTGCGCTCCTGGCGGAGGTCGACCTTGCCGAGGGTCTGGATGCCGACGACGGCGACCATGCCGAACATCGCGACGGCGGCGCCGCCGAGGACGTCCGGCGGGATGGACGCGACGTAGGCGGCGGCCTTCGGGAACAGCCCGAGCACGATCATGACGGCGCCGGCCGCGACGACCACGAACCGGCTGCGCACCCCGGTGAGCCGGACAAGCCCGACGTTCTGCGCGAAGCAGGTGTAGGGGAAGGCGTTCAGGGAGCCGCCGAGGAAGGTGGACAGGCCGTCGGCGCGCAGCGCGCGGGTGATGTCGGCGTCGGTGACGTCCTTGCCGACGATCTCTCCGGTGGCCTTGGAGTCGCCGACGGTCTCCACGACGGTGACCATCATGACCAGCAGCATCGCGATGATCGGGCCGATGTGGAAGGTCGGGGCGCCGTAGTGGAACGGGGTGGTGACGCCGAACCAGTCGGACTTGCCGACCTGGTCGAAGGCGGTGTCGCCGAGGGCGTAGGAGACGACCGTCCCGCCTACGAGGCCGAGGAGCACGGCGATGCTGCTGAGGAACGGCCGCCGGAGCCGGTAGAGCACGATGATGAACAGCAGGGTGCCGCCCGCGTACATGAGGTGCTTCCAGCTGCCGAAGTCCTTGCCGGCGGCCTTGGCGGCGGCGCCGCCGGCGGCGTCGGTGAGCGCGTTCGGCAGCAGCACCAGACCCATGATCGTCAGGACGGTGCCGGTGACGAGCGGCGGGAAGAACCGCAGCACGCGGCCGAGGAACGGGGCGGCGACCAGAGTGACCAGGCCGGCGGTGATGGTGGCGCCGTAGATCGCGAGGAGCCCGGCGGTGGCGCTCTCGGCGCCCTGCCCGATGGCGATCATCGGTGCGACGGCGGTGAACGTGACGCCCTGCACGATGGGCAGCCGGATGCCGATCTTCCAGACGCCGAGCGACTGGATGATGGTGGCGATCCCGCAGGTGAACAGGTCGGCGTTGATCAGGTAGACGAGCTGCTGGGGGGACAGCCCGATGGCGCCGGCGACCAGGATCGGGACGACGACGGCGCCGGCGTAGAACGCCAGGACGTGCTGGAAACCGTAGAGGGCGAGCTTGGGGACGGGGAGCACCTCGTCGACGGGGTGCCGGCGCGGTCCTTCTTCGGGCATGCCTGCCTTGCCTTCCGGGGGTGGGTCCGACCAGGTGGACGCCCTGATCACGACGGCAGAAGATACCGGTTTCCGGACCTCGCGCCGTCGCCCGGCCCCACCCCTCGCGGCCGCGGCGGCTACGCGGGGTCGGTGAAGGCGGCCGCGCGCTTCTCGAAGTAGGCGCGGACGGCCTCGGCCTGGTTGGGCGAGCCGCGCAGCGCGCCGAGCTCGCGGGACTCCTCCAGGTACTGGCCGGCGAGGTCGCCGCCCTCGGCAGCGCGGTTGAGCAGGCGCTTGGCGGCGCGGACGGCGTCGGGGCTCCGGCCGGCGATCTCGCGGGCGAGGTCGGTGGCGGCGGCGCGCGGGTCGCCGGCGGTGCGGGTGGCGAGGCCGAGGCGGACGGCCTCGTCGCCGCCGACCATGCGCCCGGTGAAGGTGAGCTCCTTGGCGACGTCCTCGCCGACGAGGCGCAGGAGGGCGGCGGTGCCGGTCATATCGGGGACCAGGCCCCAGCGGATCTCCAGCACCGACAGCTTCGCGTCCGGCGCGACGATCCGGATGTCGGCGCCGAGCGCGATCTGCAGGCCGCCGCCGAGGGCGTGCCCGTGGACGGCCGCGATGACCGGCTGCGGCAGTTCGTGCCAGGTGTGCACGGCCTGCTGGCCGAGGTTGGTGATGCGGCCGGGCTCGCGGTCGGTGATGTCGGACGGCGGCCGCGTGGACCGCTGCCCGCCGGAGGCCCCGGAGCCGCCGGAGCCGCCGTCGGCCGGCGCGTCCCCGGCCATCGCGGCGAAGCCGGCGAAGTCGAGCCCCGCGCAGAACGCGCGGCCCTCCCCCGACAGGACGACGGCGCGGACGGACGGGTCGGCCGCGAGCGCGTCGCCGGTCTCCGCGAGCGCCTCGAAGGTCGCGAGGTCGAGGGCGTTCAGCTTGTCGGGGCGGTTGAGCCGCACGTCGGCGACTCCCTCGTGGACGTGCACGGTCACGCGGTCGGTCATGCCGGCCCCCTTCGTAAGTGCGGTCTTACTCGACCGATCATCTCAGGAGATGTCCTTGATGACCGCGTTGCCCGCGGCGGCGGCGCGGGCGTAGAAGCCGCGGAGGACCTCGACGTCCTCGGCGAGCCACCCCCTCGTGACCATGTCGCTTCCGTCGTGTTCGTGGAAGGAGTACGGGCCGATCTCCAGCAGCAGGGGGTGCCGCTCGCGGATGAGGGCGTCGAGGTCGATCCCGCGCAGGTGGGCGTCGACGGCGCGCACCTCGGCGGGTCTGAGCAGGATCGGCGTGTTGATGCGGGAGGTGCCGCCGGTCAGGACGAGCCCGCCCATGACGACGTCGCGGGCGGGCGCCGGGCCGAGCGGGACGCCTTTGGCGTCGTCGTCGTTCTCGCATCCCGTCAGCAGGATGTGGATCGCGTCCCAGGTGCGCGTCGTGTGCGCCGACTCCAGTTCGCGGAGCGACCCGCCCCACGCGTCGTAGAGCCGGCGCAGGCCGCCGCGCAGGCCGTGCGGATGGTCGAGGAGCGCGTGGACCTCGGTCCAGTCGTGCCTGCCGAGCGTCATGGTGAAGCCCACGGGTGCCTCCGGCCGGTCCCGTCCATGCCGGACATTGTGCCCGTCGTTGATCAGGTCACGGGAACGATTTCCGCGCGGGCCAGCCGGCCGTCCTCGATGTCGAGGAGGCCGAGGGTGCCGTGCGGCTGCCGGCGCCGGTCCGTCGGCGAGCCGGGGTTGAAGATCCGGACGCCGTCGCCGGTCTCGTCCAGCGGGATGTGGGAGTGCCCGAAGACGACGAGGTCGGCGGCGGGGAACCAGCGCCGCATCCGGGCGGTGCGGCCGCGGGCCTGGCCGCTGTCGTGGACCATCGCGACGGCGAGCCCGCCGAGGTCGAGTTCGAGCCGTTCGGGGGCGCCCCACGCGGCGACGTCCGGGCCGTCGTTGTTGCCGAGGACGGCGTGGACGGGCGCGTACTCGGCGAGCTCGTCGAGGACGGACGCGACGCAGACGTCCCCGGCGTGCAGGATGACGTCGGCGCCCCGCAGGTGCTCGGCGACCCGCGGCGGGCACCCCTTCCAGCGCCGGGGCGCGTGGGTGTCGGAGACCACCACCGCTCTCACGCCTCCATTGTCCGACGGCGGGCGCCGGCGGCCCGCGCCGGGGTCGGCCCGGCAGTGGAAGGCGGCGGGACCAGGGGCGCGATCAGGGGGCGGGGCGGACGTGGCCGAGCTTGTCGGGGTTGAGGACGGCGAACAGCCCGCGCACGCGGCCGTCGCGGACGTCGAACGCGGTGAGCTGCTCCTGGCCGTCGATGTGCGTCCAGAGCGCGGGCGCGCCGTTGGCCTCGACGATCCGGACCTCGCCGAAGCCGTAGCGGGTGCCGAGCCCGGTGATGAACGCGGCGACGGCGGCGCGGCCCTCGACGGGGCGGAGCGCGGCGCGGACCCTGCCGCCGCCGTCGTTCCAGGCCACGACGTCCTCGGCGAGCAGCTCGGTGAGGGCGGCGAGGTCGCCGCCGCGCGCGGCGTCGAGGAAGCGGCCGAGGAGCTCGGTGTGGTCGGCGGTGGACGGGCGGAACCGGTCGCGGCCCTCCGCGAGCCGTGCCGCCGCGCGGCGGTGGTGCTGGCGGCACGTCGCGGCGGGGACGCCGACGATGCCGGCGATCTCCTCGTAGGGCAGTTCGAACGCCTCGCGCAGCACGAACACGGCGCGTTCGGGCGGCGACAGCCGCTCCATCATGTGCAGGGTCGCGTAGGAGAGGGTGTCGGTCATCTCGGCGGTCTCCAGCGGCCCGAACGCGGCGGCGGACACCGGTTCGGGCAGCCAGGGGCCGGGATAGGCCTCGCGGGTGACGCGGGCGGAGCGGAGCTGGTCGAGGGCGAGCCGCGACACGATCGTCACCAGGTAGGCGCGGGCGTTGCCGACCTCGGCGGGGTCGGTCCGGGTCCACCGCAGGTACGCCTCCTGGACGGTGTCCTCGGCGTCCCACATGCTGCCGAGCAGCCGGTAGGCGAGCCCGAGCAGCAGCGGGCGGTGCTCCTCGAACGCGCCGGCGGCGCCTTCCCTCTCGTCCATGCGGGCGATCATGCCGCGTCGCGGGCGGCGGCGCCCGCTCCGCCGGCCTCCATGCCGTGCACCCAGCTCGGGTGGCGGGGCCGCCAGTCGAGGCGGAGCCGGGCGCGGCTGTTGTCGGCGCCGCGCAGCCCGTTCATGAACGCCACGCCCCAGCCTCCGACGGCGAGCCGGGCGAGCGCGGCGGGAGCGCGTTTGGGCGCGGGCGCGTCCAGCATCCGGGCGTAGCGGGTGAGGAAGTCCGCCATCGTGACGGGCGTGTCGTCGACGATGTTCAGGGCGCCGGTGACGTCCTTGTCGAGCGCGGCGACGATCGCGGTGGCGGCGTCGTCGGCGTGGGTGAAGGACAGGACGGCGTGGCCGCCGCCGACCACCGGCACCTTTCCGGCGCGGACCTGGGCGGTGAACGACCCGTCGGGCGCGTAGGCGGACCCGGGGCCGTACAGGTGCCCGAAGCGCAGGACGAGGCCGCCGGCTTCGGCGGTCATCGTCTCGAGGTCGACGAGGGCGGCCAGGACGGGCGCGAACTGCTTGGGGGTGCGCTCGGTCCACAGCGGCGCGTCCTCGTCGGCGAGCCCGGCGGCGGGCCGGTAGGCGTAGGCGAGGCCCTGGGCGAGGATACGGGCGGTCCCGGCGCCGCGGGCGGCGTCGTAGAGGTTGCGGGTGCCCTCGGTGCGCAGCCGGTTGGTGACCGCGAAGTCGCGGGCCAGGTGCTTCGGGTCGAGGGCGGCGGGGATGGCGGTGAGCAGGTTGACGACCGCGTCGGGCGCGGCCTCGCGGACGGCGCGGGACACCGCGTCCCGGTCGAGCGCGTCGGCGGCGAGGGTGCGTCCGGCCGGGCCGTCCCCGGAGCGCGACAGGCCGATCGCCTCGTGGCCGACGGCCTCGAGCAGCGGCATCAGCCGGCGGCCGATGACTCCGGTGGATCCGGCGACGAGAACGCGCATGACGACTCCTGATGTCCGTCCCGGCGCGGGCCGGGAGAAGGTCGCTTACGGCATCAGGACGGGGCGGCTTCGCCGGACGTGACAGTCCCGGATGTGATTCAGGGCACATGGCCGGATCCGGGTGATTTAGCCACTCCGGGATCTGGACACCGGTGGGAAACAACTGTAAGCACGGTGTCATTACACCGTGCTGACCTGCGGGGTTACGCTCGGAGTCCTCGCGAATCGTCCACGGGATCCGGCCGTACGCCCCCGGCCGCTCCGACACGGCGACCCAGCACCGCGAGGGTCAAGGGGGCGGCCGGGCACCGAGGTGGAAGACCACTCCCTTGCACCGTCCCGGAGCCCGGCCGCCGCCCCTGCCGGCTACGAGGTCAGGTAGAGCTTGCGGTCGAAGACGCCGGAGCCGGGGGTGCTCTCGCCGCGGCCGATGGCGGCGCCGCTGCCGGTGCCGCTGGACGGGCAGAGCCCGCTGCTGCCGGACTCGCGGACGAGCTGGATGGCGCTGGACTTGCCCTGGAGGTCGTCGTCGGGCAGCGGCCGGTTCGGGTTGTCGCGGTTGTAGACGTCGAACGTCAGCCCGTCGGAGCCGCCGGTGCGGAAGCCGTAGATGCACGTGACGGTGAGGCCGAGCACCTGGCCCTTCAGGGTGATGCGCAGGTCGCCGCCGATGGCGATGACGCCGTCGCGCCCGCCCTGCACGGGGGCGTAGCCGATCTGACCGGACCGGTCGGACACGCCGCCCAGGTCGAGGACCGTGGCGGGCGAGCTGAACCCGTTGGACGTGTGGCAGGCGCCGATGGAGGCGGCGGTCAGCTCGCCGGCGCCGGCGGAGGTCGTGGTGCCCTGCATCTGCGCGCTGTCGCAGGTGCCGGTGACGTTCGTGCCCAGGAAGCTGGTGGAGAAGTTCAGCGTGCCGACGGTGGAGATCTGCCAGTTCCCGGCGTAGGGCGCGCCGGTGGCGGTGTCCTGGCGGATCGTGGTGATCGCGGCGGACGCGGGCCCTGCGGCCAGCGCGAGCGCGGCGCACGCGGCGGCCGCCGGTGCGGCGAGCCGGGCGAGTCGGGCGGGAGCGTTCACGGGGTTCCTCCTCGGAGAGGGTTTCCTGCGTCCGCGCGCGGGGGCGCCCGCGCGCGGCCCCCTGCGCGCGGTCCGCGGTTTCCCGCCGTGACCGCGCCGATCACTCCTTGTTCATACCCGAGTCATTCCGGCAAGGGTAGAGAGATCGGGAAAGAGGCCCGCAATTCATAGGATTCCGATAAACGGACGCCGGAGATCGCTCATCTGACCGCGAATCGGCGCTCGGCGAATGCCCGTTCTCACCGGATCTTATAACCGAAATCGGATTGGAACGATCGCATGGAAGGAAATTCGGCGGATGGGCGGAAATCCCGATGGGAAGGCGCGCGGCCGGGCTTGGGAGGTAGTGGACGGACCCGGCCGCGCGCCTGGTCCGTCAGCGGAACGCCGGCGTCATCGCGTAGACGCGGTTGGGCTTGTTGTAGCCCACGAAGACGCGCGATCCGCGGCCCGCGGGAGCGACGGCGAGGCCCTCGCTCTCGCCCGTCAGCGGGATGGTGATCGTTTCCAGGATCGTGCCGGCGCGGTCCAGCACGGTGATTGTGTTGTTGGTGTAGTACAGGACCTTGTCACCGGACATTTCCAAACCCTGCGGAACGCCCTGGTAACCGAGCGGGAACGTCGAGCGGACATTCCCGTCGAGGTCGGTGAAGGCGAAGACGAACGGGCCGTTGTCGCCCGGTCCGGCGTGGACGAGCAGCCCCTCGCGCCGGTCGTCCACGGCGACGAGGCCGGAATTGCCGAGGGAGCCGAAATCGATGGTGCGGACGATGCGCGGCTCGCCCGTCCAGTCGACGACGTTGACCTTGGTGGGGTTGGTGCCGCCGCCGGTCGCGACGTAGAGCAGGCCGTCGGCGCCGCGGACGCTGACCTCGGCGGCGTGCCCGACACTGAGCGGCGCGCTCTCCTTGACCTTGGTGCCGTCGGGGCGGTACTCGCGGATGACGCCCCGGCCGCCGCCGACGTCGAAGCCGACGAAGAAGCGGCCGCGGTGGTAGGCCAGGCCCTGCATGTTGCCGGTGTCGGGGACGTTGAAGACGAGCTCGAAGGTGTAGGAGCGTTCGGCCGCGGCGGCGGGGCGGGCCGTGCCCGCCAGCGCGGCGGCGCCGGCGAGCGCGGCGGCGCCCGCGAGGCCGAGGGCGGTGCGGCGGGTCAGCGGTGTGTCGGCGGGTAGGCGGGTCGGGTGCATCGTGCCTCCTCGTGGTGGGGGTCGCGCGGGGAGTCGGAGCGGCGGCCGGGGTCAGGCCGGTCGCGGCACGGTGAGGGCGCCGGGGTTCGCGCAGTGCAGGAGGGGCTCGCCGCGCAGGTGGCGGCCGACGTCCTCGGCGATGATGCGGGCGGCGTTCGCGGCGGTCTGCTTGCTGGCGCCCGCCAGGTGCGGCGTGACGATGACGTTCGGCGTGGTCAGCAGCCGCGACCCGGCGGGGATGGGCTCCTCGGGGAACACGTCGAACGCGGCGGCGAACAGGTGCCCCGACTCGACCGCGTCGCAGGCGGCCTCGTAGTCCAGCAGCGATCCGCGCGCGCAGTTGACGATGATCGACCCGGGCGCCATCGCGGCGATCTGCGCGGCGCCGATCATCCCGGTGGTCTGCGGGGTGGCGCGGGCGTGCAAGGAGACGATCTGCGCGCGCGCCAGCAGGTCGTCGAGCTGCACGAGTTCCGCGACGTCGGCGAGGTCGCCGAGATCGTCCAGGTACGGGTCGTGGACGAGGACCTTCGCGCCGAGCGCGGCCAGCATCCGGGCGACGCGGCGCCCGACCGCGCCGCAGCCGACGAGCCCGACGGTGCTGCCGAGCAGTTCGAAGCCGACGGCCTCGTAGCGGTAGTAGTCGCCGCGCCACTGGCCCGCGACGAGGTCGCCGTGGGTCTGCGGGATCCGCCGGACGGCGGCGAGGATCAGCGCGAGGGTGTGCTCGGCGGTGGCGCCGGCGTTGCGTCCCGGGGCGTAGCAGACGGCGACGCCGTGCTCGGTGGCCGCCTCCAGGTTGGCGTTGACGGGCCCGCCGCGGCTGATCCCGAACAGCTCCAGGTCGGGGCACGCCTCCAGGACGCGGCGGGTGAGCGGCGCCATCTGGGTGACGCAGATCCGCGCGCCGCGCAGCGCCTCGATGAGCCGCTCCTCGGTGCCGGACGCCTCGTCCACCTCGGCGACCCGCCCGAACGGCTCGACCGGCCACGGCAGCGTGAGCTCGGTGAACTCCAGGTCGCCGGGGGCGGCGGCGCGCAGCGCGTCGATGAACAGGCGGTTGCGGACGAACAGGTCACCGGCCGCCAGGACGCGGGTCGTCATTGCAGGCTCCAGGGAACGAGCGATCCTTCGATCGCGGTGTTGAACTCCAGGAGGGCGGCGTCGCCGTCCCGGAGCCGTATCTCGGTCAGTGCGCAGTTGCCCAGCGACGGGAACCGCCGCCGGTAGTCCTTGAGCGGCAGCCCCAGCAGCCGGCACAGCGCGAGGCGCAGCGCGGTGGAGTGCGCGACGACCAGGACGCGGCCGCCGGGGTGCCGTCCGGCGATGTCGTGCAGGCACGCGGTGAAGCGGCGCGCGGCGGCGGCCGGGTCCTCACCGCCCGGCAGGTGGCCGGCGACGGGGTCGGCGCGGAAGGCGCGCAGCGCGTCGGGGAACGCGCGCTCCATCTCGTCGCGGGTGAGGCCCTCGCCGCGCCCGAAGTGCAGCTCGCGGAGCCGCGCGTCGACGACGGGGTCCGCGCCGATCGCCTTGGCGGACGGCTCGGCGGTGATCCGGGCGCGGCCGAGGTCGGAGCACCAGACGGCGTCGGGCCGGGCGGCCTCCGCCCACGCGCCGAGCAGCCGGGCCTGCTCCAGGCCGCGCCGCGTGAGCGCGACCTCGCTGGTGCCGGCGTAGCGGTTCTCGGCGTGCCATTCGGTCTCGCCGTGGCGGACGAGGACGAGGCGCGTCATCGGGCCGTCCTCTCGCGTGCGTGGTCGGCGGTGGGTGCGGGCAGCCACCCGCGCTTCTCCAGTTCGCCGACCATGCGCAGGTAGGCGTCGCCGAACCGGCCGGTGCTCCCCGGCCGCGGGTCGACGGTGGCCGCGACGGCGACCATGCGGGAGGCGACCTCGGCGACGTCCCGCCCGGCGGACGCGGCGAGGACGGCGGCGCCGAGCGCGGGCTCGGCCTGGCGGGGCAGCACAACGGGCCGTCCGAGGACGTCGGCGCGCAGCTGGCACCAGTACCGCGACTTCGCGGCGCCTCCGGTGAGGGTGAGGTCGCCGCCGGTGGGGGCGCCGAGCAGGTCGAGGTGGTCGAAGCAGAGCCGTTCGATGAACGCGACGCCCTGCAGGACGGCGGCGTAGGCGTCGGCCTCGTCGCCGGTCGCGCCGAGTGTGAACCCGCGGGCGTCCGGCGCGACGAACGGGAACCGCTCCCCCGCGCCGACGAGCGGGTAGGTGAGCGCGGCGGCGGGTTCACGCTCGGCGGCGCGGCGGTCGAGGCCGGCGAGGTCGCGGCCCGGGTAGTCGCGGGTGAGGGCGCCCGCGCCGGTGCTGGACGCGCCGCCGGGCAGCCACCGCCCGTCCGGCGCCTTGTGGGAGTACACGACGCCGAACGGGTCGTGGACGAGGTCGTCGGTGACGCCCTTGAGCACGAGCGTGGTGCCGAGGACGGAGTTCCACGAGCCGGCGGTGAGGCGGCCGGTGCCGAGCTGGGCGGCGCACCCGTCGGTGGCGCCCGCGATCACCGGCGTGCCCTCCGGAAGTCCGGTCGCGGCGGCGGCGTCGGCGCCGACGGTGCCGAGCGGGGTGCCGGAACGTTCCAGCTCAGGGAGCAGCTCCGCCGGGACGCCGAGCGCGTCGAGGACGTCCAGCGGCCACGCCTCGGCGACGAGGTCGGCGCCGGTCTTGAGCGCGTTGCTGAGGTCGGCGGCGACGGGGCGGCCGGTCAGCCGCCGGTTCACGAAGTCGGCCTGGTGCGCGAGGCGCGCGCCGTCCGGCAGGCCGGGGGTGTTCTCCAGCAGCCACAGCAGCTTCGGCAGCGCCCAGGCGGGCTGCATGCGCTGGTAGCCGAGCCTGCGCCACACCTCGCCGCCGGCCTCGTCGATCTTCTCGACGGCGCCGGCGGCGCGGGTGTCGTCGTACATCAGCGCCGGGGTCAGGGGGCGCCCGTCGCGGTCGGTCAGCAGGACGGTGCCGGACGTGCCGTCCACCGCGACGGCCCGCACCGCGCCCGCCGGGACGTCGCGGAGCGCCTCGCGGCAGGCGGCGGTGACGGCCGTCCACCACAGCTCCGGGTCCTGCTCGTGGCGCGGACCGTCGCGCCGGCCCGACAGCGGCGCCGTCCCGCTGCCCGCGACCTCACCGGACGCCGTGACGGCCAGGGCCCGCACGCTCTGCGTGCCGAGGTCGATCCCGACCCACACGGGTTCGACGCTCACCGCTCACCCCCGCGCTCGCGCATCGCGGCGAGCGTGGGCCACGCGGGCGCGGTGGCCCGCCGGATGTCCAGGAAGTCCTGGTACGCCTGCGCGTAGTGCGCGGCGCGCGCGGGATCGGGGTCGCAGACCTCGCCCGGCCGGACATATCTGGCCGCCGCTTCCCCGGCGTCCTCGGCGCGGCCGGTGGCGAGCAGCCCGACGATGAACGCGCCGCGCGCGCCCGACTCGGCGTCGGCCGACCGGACGACCGGGACGCCCGTGACGTCGGCGAGCATGCCGAGCCAGAACGCGCTCGCGGAGCCGCCGCCGCTGACCCGCAGCTCGGTCGGGCGGGTCCCGGCCGCCTCCAGGCAGTCCCGGACGACCAGGCTGAGCCCTTCCAGGACGGCGCGGGCGAGGTCGGCGCGCTCGTGCTCGACGGTCAGGCCGTGGAAGGCGCCGCGCGCCCGCGGCTCCAGGAACGGCGCGCGCTCCCCGGCGGGCGACAGGTACGGCAGGAACACCAGGCCGCCGGCGCCGGGCGGGGACTGCGCCGCCAGCGCGGACAGCGCGGACGGGTCGTCGCCGAGGCCGAGCGTCCGGCGCGCCCAGTCGACGACCTGGCCGCCCGCGAGCGTCGGGAACGCCCGCAGCCACCGGTCCGGCAGGCCCATCGCGACCGTGAAGCCAGACGGCTCGCCGTCGAGGCGCGGCTCGTCCACGACCATCTCCGTGCACAGCGTCGTGCCGAGGATCGTGCACGCCTGCCCGACGTCGACCGCGCCCGCGCCGATCGCGGTGGACGCGATGTCGTAGGGCGCGAGGACGACCGGGATCCCGGCGGTCAGGCCGAGCGCGCCGGCGGCGTCGGGCGTGAGCGGGGCGGCCCGCTCGCCGTCGCCGAGCAGGTCCGGCAGCAGCGCCGCCGCCCACTCCATGCCGTAGAGGCGGAGCAGGTCGCGGGAGAACCCGCGCCCGCGGACGTCCATGAACGGCGCCGACGCGTCCGAGGAGTCCACCGCGATCCGGCCGGTGAGCCGGGAGAAGACCCAGCCGCCGCAGGTCAGGGACGCCGCGGACCGGGCGAGCCGGTCGGGGTCGTGCTCGCGCAGCCAGGTGAGGATCGCGTTGGGCAGCCCCGGGAACGGCAGCGACCCGTTCGCGCGGAACGCCTCGGCGATGACGCCGGAGCGCGCCCAGCCCTCGACGGCCGCGGCGGCGCAGCCGTCGTTCCACAGGATCGCCGGGCCGGTCGGCTCGCCGGCGGAGTCGAC
>NZ_JBEYYT010000291.1:0-12061 GCF_040645715.1 Spirillospora sp. NPDC046719
GGCGGCGGCGACCGCCTCGCCGGGCTGGTCGCCGACCGGCTCGCCGAGCTGAGCCCGGCCGCCACGGTGGTGCGCCCGGCCGCCGTGCCCGAGGGGGACGCGGTGCTGCGCGGCGCCGTCCTCACCGCGCTGGACCTCGCCCGCGACGACGTCTTCGGCCGCCCGGTCGCCGCGGGCTGACCGCCCGTCCGCGTCCGTGCCGCCGCCGCGGGCCCCGGCCTACCGCCGCAGTCCGGCCGTCACTCCCGGGGCAGCCGCTCGCCCGTGCGCAGCCGGTCCAGGCCGAGCCAGATGAACTCCAGCGCCATCTGCTCGGCGCGCTCGCGCGGCGTGTCGGGATGCTCCAGCCACCACGACACCATCGACAGCATCGACCCGTACATCAGCGGGACGAGCAGCCGCGCCCGCCGCTCGTTCACCGCGAGGGCGGCCGGCGACAGCTTCGGGTCGGCGCGGCGGCGGCGCAGCAGCAGGTCGGCGAACGCGGTGCCGAGCCGGTCGCGCAGCTCCCGCAGCTCCAGCCCGACCTCCGGCTTGTCCAGGTGCCGGACCACCAGCGACCACGCGTCCGGCTCCTCGGTGGCGTAGTCGAACAGCACCCGGATCATCGCCCGGATGCCGCCCGCCGTGCCGTGCGCGGCGGGCACCGCCTCGTTGAGCCGCGCCGTCAGCTCGCCGACGATCGTCTCCGTGACCTCGGCGAACAGCTCCTCCTTGGACACGAAGTGCTGGTACAGCAGCGCCTTGGACACCTGCGCGGCCGCGGCGACGTGCTCCATCTGCGTGAGGTGGTAGCCGCGCCGGCCGAACTCGGCCAGCGCCACCTGGAGCAGCTGCTCGCGCCGCCGGGCGTACGGCATCCGCCGCCGCACGACCGGCCCGGTGCCCGTCGGCTCCGCGCCCGCAGGTACGGTGCCCACCGGTTCCGTGCCGGCGGGCACCGTCCCGCGCGTTCCCGCGTCCCCCGTGCCTCCGGTCATTTCCCGAGGTACTTGCCCAGTTCGGCGCGCGCGACCGAGCGCACGTGGACCTCGTCGGGCCCGTCGGCGAGGCGCAGCGTGCGCAGCCCCGCCCACATGGCGGCGAGCGGGGTGTCGTCGCTGACCCCGGCGCCGCCGTGCACCTGGATCGCCCGGTCGACGACCTCCAGCGCGACCCGCGGCGCGATCACCTTGATCGCCGCGACCTCGGACCGCGCGGCCTGCACGCCCTGCTTGTCGATCAGCCACGCGGTCTTCAGCGTGAGCAGCCGGGCCTGCTCGATCGCCATCCGCGACTCGGCGATCTGCTGGCGCACCACGCCCTGCTTGGCGAGCGGCCCGCCGAACGCCACGCGGGACGCCGCGCGCTCGCACATCAGCTCCAGCGCCCGCTCGGCCATCCCGATCGCGCGCATGCAGTGGTGGATGCGGCCGGGCCCGAGGCGCGCCTGCGCGATCGCGAAGCCGCCGCCCTCCTCGCCGACGAGGTTCTCCACCGGGACGCGGACGTCGGTGAAGGTGATCTCGCAGTGGCCGTGCTGGTCCTGGTAGCCGAACACGGGCAGCGGCCGGACGACCTCGACGCCCGGGGCGTCGATCGGCACCAGCACCATCGACTGCTGCCGGTACGGGTGGCCCTCCGGGTCGGTCTTGCCCATCACGATCATGATCTTGCAGCGCGGGTCGGCGGTGCCGCTGATCCACCACTTGCGGCCGTTGATCACGTAGTGGTCGCCGTCGCGCTCGATGCGGGTGGAGATGTTGGTGGCGTCCGAGCTCGCCACGTCCGGCTCCGTCATCGCGAACGCGCTGCGGATCTCGCCGTCCAGCAGCGGCCTCAGCCAGCGCTCCTTCTGCTCGGGCGTGCCGAACAGGTGCAGGACCTCCATGTTGCCGGTGTCGGGCGCCGCGCAGTTGGTCGCCTCGGGGGCGAGGCTGGGGGAGCGGCCCGTCACCTCGGCGAGCGAGGCGTAGTCGGTGACGCTCAGGCCGTGCGCCGGGTCCTCGCTGTCGGGGAGGAACAGGTTCCACAGGCCGCGCTTGCGCGCCTCGACCTTGAGGTCCTCGACGACCTGCGGGACGTGGTGCTCGCGGCCCTGCTCGCGCAGCTCCGCCCGCTGGGCCGCGTACACCGGCTCCGCGGGGTAGACGTGGGAGTCCATGAATTCCTGGAGGCGGCCGAGGTGCTCCTGGGCCCGCTCGCTCAAACCGAAGTCCATTCCGCTAGAGTAACTGACGAGTCAGTTACTTGGGAGGGAGTCCCCATGGCAGCCTTCGACGGCACGGGCAAGGTCGCGCTGATCACGGGCGGATCCAACGGCATCGGCGCGTCGGTCGCGCGCCGGCTGGCCCGCGAGGGCGCCCGGGTCGTGCTCGCCGACGTCGACGCCGAGGCCGGCGGCGCGCTCGCCAAGGAGCTCGACGGCGCGTTCGTCCGCTGCGACGTCCGCGAGCCCGCCGACAGCGAGGCCGCCGTCGCCGCCGCCGTCGAGCGCTTCGGCGGCCTGGACGTCGCGTTCCTCAACGCGGGCGTCGCCGGCGGGGGCGACCTCGGCGAGGACTTCGACCCCGCGGTGTACCGCCGCGCCATGGGCATCAACCTCGACGGCGTCGTCTACGGCGTGCACGCCGCGCTGCCCGCGATCCGCGCCCGCGGCGGCGGGAACATCATCGCGACCGCCAGCATGGCCGCGCTCACCGCGACGCCCTTCGACCCCGTCTACGGCGCGAACAAGGCCGCGGTCGTCGGCCTCGTCCGCGCGCTCGGCCCCACCTACCTGCCCGAGGGCATCCGGGTGAACGCGCTGTGCCCGTCGTTCGCCGACACCGCGATCCTCGGCGAGATGAAGGGGCGGCTCCAGGAGAGCGGGTTCCCGATCCTCCAGGTGGACGACGTCGTCGAGGCGTTCATGCGGATCCTGGAGGCCGACGGCGCCGGCGAGGCGTGGTACGTCGTCCCGGGCCGCCCGTCCGAGCCGTTCAAGTTCCGCGGCGTCCCGGGCCCGCGCTGAGCCCGCCCGCCCCGCACGAAGGCGCCCACGCACCGAACAGGAGAGTCATGCGCGCGATCCAGATCACCGAGTTCGGCGGTCCCGAGGTGCTGACCGTCACCGAGCTGCCCGACCCGGTCGCCGGGCCCGGGCACCTGCTCGTCGACGTCTCCCGGGCCGGCATCAACTACGCCGACACCCACCAGGCCGAGAACAGCTACCTGTCGGAGTCGACGCTGCCGATGGTGCCGGGCGGCGAGGTCGTCGGCACCACCCCGGACGGCCGCCGCGTCGTCGCGCTCGTCGGCACCGGCGGGTACGCCGAGAAGGCCGTCGCGCCGGAGGCGCTGGCCTGGGACGTCCCGGACGCCGTCGACGACGTCACCGCGCTCGGCATGATCGTGCAGGGCGCGTCGGCGTGGGTGCTGCTGCGGCGCAGCGTGCACCTGGCGCCGGGGGAGTCGGTCGTCGTGCACGCCGCCGCCGGCGGGGTCGGCACCCTCGCCGTCCAGCTCGCCAAGGCCTGGGGCGCCGGGCGCGTCATCGCGACCGCCTCGTCCAAGGACAAGCGCGACCTCGCCCTGGAGCTCGGCGCGGACGTCGCGATCGACGCCAACGAGCCCGACCTGAAGGACGCGCTCATCGAGGCCAACGGCGGCCGCCGCGTCGACGCCGTGCTGGAGATGACCGGCGGCACCGTCACCGACCAGAGCCTGAAGGCGCTCGCGCCGTTCGGCCGGCTCGCCTTCTACGGCATGGCCTCCCGCAAGGAGCCGTCGCCGGTGCGGCCCGCCTCGCTGATGTCGCACTCCACGACGATCGCCGGCATGTGGCTGGCGCACGTCTTCCAGCTGCCCGGCGACGTCATGCGCGCCGCGCTGGACGAGCTGTTCGGCCTGGCCGCCGACGGACGGCTGCGCGTGGTCGGCGGCGGCGAGTACGGCCTGTCGGAGGTCCGCCGCGCCCACGAGGACCTGCGCGCCCGCCGCACCACCGGCAAGCTCGTCCTCGACCCGTCCCGCTGAGCCCTGGAGGGACCGGGCCCGGAACGGGCCGCGCTAGCCGACGAGGCCGTTCTCGTAGGCGAACACCACGGCCTGGGTCCGGTCCCGCAGCGCCAGCTTGGTCAGCACGTGCCCCACGTGCGTCTTGATCGTCTGCTCGGCGAGCACCAGCTCGGCGGCGATCTCGGCGTTGGACAGGCCCCGCGCGATGAGCCGCAGCACGTCCATCTCGCGCGGGGTGAGGCCCGCCGTCGCCGTCGGGCTCGGCCGCTGGTGGCGGCGCCGGCGCGCGAAGTCGCCGATCAGCCGCCGCGTGATCGACGGCGCGAGCAGCGCGTCGCCCGCGGCCACCACCCGCACCCCGGTCACCAGGTCGGCCGCCGAGGCGTCCTTCAGCAGGAACCCGCTGGCCCCCGCGCCGAGCGCCTCGTAGACGTACTCGTCCAGGTCGAACGTGGTGAGCACCAGGACCTTCGGCCGCACGTCGGCGGGGTCCCCGCCGTCGGTCCCGGCGGGCGCGCCGATCAGCTCGGCGGTCGCGGCCAGGCCGTCCATCTCCGGCATCCGGATGTCCATCACCACGACGTCCGGATCCAGCGCGCGGGCCATGTCCACGGCCTCGCGCCCGTTCCCCGCCTGCCCGATCACCTCGATCTCCGGATCGGAGGACAGCAGCGCCGCGAGCCCGTCGCGGATCATCACCTGGTCGTCGGCGATCAGCACCCGAATCGTCACGACGCCACCCTACGGGGAACGATCAGTCCCCGTACGGCAGCTCGGCCGCGACCGTCCAGCCGGCGGGCGCGCGCGGGCCGGCCGACAGCGTCCCGCCGAGCATGGTGACGCGCTCGCGCATCCCGACCAGGCCGTGCCCGCCGCCCTGCGACCCGTCCGGGACCCCACGCGGGCCGTCGTCGTCGACGGTCACCGCGAGCGCCTCGGGTCCGTACTTGATCTCCACGTGGACGCGCGAGCCCGGCGCGTACCGGGCCGCGTTGCTGAGCGACTCCTGGACGATCCGGAAGGCCGACAGGTCCACCCCGGCGTCCAGCTGGCGCGGCATGCCGACGACCACGGTGGCGACCGACAGCCCGGAGTTGCGGGCCGCCGCGGCCAGCTCGTCGAGCCGGTCCAGGCCCGGGCTCGGGGCGCGCTCGGCGCCCTCGTCGTCCGAGCGCAGGAGCCCGACCACGCGGCGGGTCTCGGTGAGCGCCTCGCGGGCCGCGTCCCGCACGACCCCGAACGTCTCGCGGGCGGCGTCCGGCAGGTCGGGGATCTTGAACGGGGCGGCCTCGGCCTGCATGGCGATCACCGACATGTGATGGGCGACGACGTCGTGCAGCTCGCGGGCGATGCGGGCGCGCTCCTCCAGCACCGCCTGCCGGGCCAGGTCCTGCCGGTGCTGCTCCTCGCGGCGGCGCAGCTCCTCCTCCGCGGACCTGCGGCCGCCGACCGCGTCGCCGAAGGTCAGCGCGAGCGCGGTGATCCCGGCGAGGATGATGCCGAACCAGCCCGGCATGCCGAACAGCACGGCGGGCAGCAGCACCGCCACGATCGTCACCGCGCCGACCCCGACGGTCGTCTGCCGGTCGCAGCCGATCCCGGCGAAGAACAGGATGACGACCAGCGCGAGGATCGCGGTGACCGGCCACGGCATGAAGCCGGTGCCGTGCCGGACGAACACGGTGGCCAGCAGCCCGATGGCGGCGATGCGCCAGGCGGCGAGCGGCCAGCGGACCGCGAAGATCAGCGGGGTCGCCATCAGCACCCCGAGCGGCCAGGCCGCCCCGGCGTCCACGTGGTACGCCGAGATGGAGATCGCGATGGACCCGGCCGTGAAGCCGATCGTCATGGCGAGCAGGACGGCGAGGATCGGCACGCGCAGCAGGAGCCGGCCGGGGAGCAGGGGGACGGCGGGGTCGTCGTGGCCGGGCACGACGGCGGAGGCGACCCCGGCGAGCAGCCGGGGCCGCGCGCCGGCGCCGGGGCGGTGTGGTTCGTTCATCTCGCTGCGAGCCTAGAGCGCCCGGCGCCGCGGCCGCCTGCCTCCGGGGAGGGAGATCGGGCCGCCCCCGCTGGTATCACCGCTGCCCAGGGCCGGGGCGGCGTCTTCCAGCCTTTCCCGATTGACTTTATAGGAATTGTGGCCCATCCTCGTGGTGTGACGATCTCCGCCGCACTGCACGAACGCCTGCACGTCGATCTGCGCCTCCAGGCCAGCGCGCTGTGTCGCCGGACGCTCCGCTAGCGGACACCCGCTCGCGGCCGCGTTCCCGCACGTTCCACAGCACAGCCGAGGAGAGCGACAGATGACCGTCACCGCCACCGAGTCCGGCACGCCCGAATCCGGCACGCCCGGGTCCGGCGCGCCCGCGCAGGCCGCCCCGCAGGAGGCGGGTGCGCCGTTCGCGCCGGCGCGGCTCGCCGAGCGCGCCCGCGCGCTGGCCGACCACCCGGAGGAGTGGGTCCACCGGGTCCGGCTCGACCCGCAGGGCCGCTGGTACGAGCGCCTCCACCAGGACGCCGACCACGAGATCTGGCTGATCAGCTGGCTGCCCGGCCAGGCCACCGGCTTCCACGACCACGGCGGCTCCGCCGGCGCCTTCGCCGTCGCCCTCGGCACGCTCGAGGAGCACCGCGTGCACGACCGGCGCGAGGTCGGCGCCGGGCAGGTGCGCTCGTTCGGACCCGACTACGTCCACGACGTCCGCAACACCTCGGACGCGCCCGCGGTCAGCGTGCACGTGTACTCGCCGCCGCTGTCGACCATGCGCCGCTACGACCTGGACGCGGGCGGCGAACTCGTCCGCCTCACCGCGGAGTCCGCCGAGGACTGGTGACGCGGGGCCCGACACGGGCCCGGGCGCGGGGCCCTGCACGGGCCCCCGCCGCGGAGCGCGCTCCGGGAACGCGGCCCAACTCCGTCCCAGCGCACGGTCGCGGAACCGCCATTCACGGGTGGGGCACGGGCAACGCAGCCGCATAAGGTCTTTTCTACGGGGAAGATCCGGCTCCATGAGCACACCGGGAAGCGGATCGAAGACCACGGTAGGCGAGGAGCACGGAGGCCCTTCCCACTCGGCCGCCACCGCCGCGCTCCTGGCGGGAGCCGCGGCGCTCGGCGGGTTCCTGTTCGGTTACGACTCCTCGGTCATCAACGGCACCGTCGACGCGCTCAAGGACACCTTCCACCTCAGCGGCTTCGTCGTCGGCTTCGTGGTCTCGGCCGCGCTGCTCGGCTGCGCCGTGGGCGCCTGGTTCGCCGGCCCGCTCGGCGACCGGATCGGCCGGGTGAAGGTGATGCTGGCCGCGTCCGCCCTGTTCGTGATCAGCTCGCTCGGCTCGGCGTTCGCGTTCAGCGCCGCCGACCTCACCGCGTGGCGGCTGGTCGGCGGCCTGGCGATCGGCGCCGCGTCCGTCATCGCGCCCGCCTACATCGCCGAGATCGCGCCCGCCGAGCTGCGCGGCAGGCTCGGGTCCCTCCAGCAGATGGCGATCGTCCTCGGCATCTTCGCGGCGCTGGTCGTCGACTACGTCATCGCCCAGGTGTCCAAGGGCGGCGCGACCGGGACGTTCCCGTGGGGCGGCGGCGCCTGGCGCTGGATGTTCGCCAGCGCGGCCGTGCCCGCGGTGTTCTGGGGCGTGATCGCCACGACGATCCCCGAGTCGCCCCGCTACCTGGTGAAGAAGCACAAGATGACCGACGCGAAGCGGGTGCTCGCGCGGGTCATGGGCCGCGGCGACGTGGACGGCAAGATCAAGGACATCGTCCGGTCGATCGCCGAGGACCGCGCCGTGCACCTGCGGGACCTGCGCGGCTCCCGCCTCGGGCTGCTGCCGATCGTATGGGTCGGCATCCTGCTGTCGGTCTTCCAGCAGTTCGTCGGCATCAACGTGATCTTCTACTACTCGTCCTCGCTGTGGCAGGCGGTCGGGTTCTCCGAGAGCAACGCGATGCTCACCTCCGTGATCAACTCGGTGGTGAACGTGGCGTTCACGCTGGTCGCGATCGCGCTCGTCGACCGGGTCGGGCGGCGCCCGCTGCTGCTCGGCGGCGCGGCGGGCATGGCGCTGGCGCTCGGCACGCTGACGGCCTGCTTCTCGACCGCCCACGTGGTGGACGGCAAGCCGGAGCTGAGCGGCGCCGCCGGGCCGATCGCGCTCGTCGCCGCCAACGTCTTCGTCGCCGCGTTCGCCGCGACCTGGGGCCCGGTCGTGTGGGTGATGCTCGGCGAGATGTTCAACAACTTCATCCGCGCGTCGGCGCTGGCCGTCGCCGCCGCCGCGCAGTGGATCGCCAACTGGCTGGTCACCACGACGTTCCCCGGCATCTCCGGCTTCTCGCTCAGCCTGGCCTACGGCCTGTACACCGCGTTCTCCGTGCTGGCGTTCATCTTCGTGATCCGGGCCGTCCCGGAGACGCGCGGGCGCGAGCTGGAGGACATGGACCGGCTCGAACGGCCGAGGCGGGAGGCCCGCGCGTGACCGCGGAAACCGCCCTGCCGGGCGCCGCCCGCGTCGGTTACGATGGGCCCATGCAGGCCGTACCGCTCGTGCTCGAGACGACGACGCCGGGTCGCCCCCGGCGCCACGGCCGCATGCACTGACATCGCACGCTGTGAAGGCCCCGGGAGCGATCCCGGGGCCTTCACCGCTTTCCGGGGTCGTTCCGGGGCCTCCCAGAGGAGGACAGGAGCAGTCCGATGGAGCCGGATGCGTCCGGGGCACACCCCGAGTCGATAGCATCGGAACCCGTTGATCCCAACCCACCATCCCGAGGAGTACCCGTGTCCACCGTGTCTGAGCTGCGCATCACCCTCGACGGGAGCGAGCGGGCGGTGCCGGCGGGCACCACCGCGGGGCAGGCACTGGACGCCGACGGCCGCACCGTGATCGCCGCCCGGGTCAACGGCGAGCTGCGCGACCTGGCCGGGGAACTGCACGACGGCGACGCCGTCGAGCCGGTCGAGATCGGCTCCGACGACGGCCGGGCGATCATGCGGCACTCCGCCGCGCACGTCATGGCGCAGGCCGTGCAGGAGCTGTTCCCCGAGGCCAAGCTCGGCATCGGCCCGCCGGTCGAGAACGGCTTCTACTACGACTTCGACGTCGCCGAGCCGTTCACCCCCGACGACCTCAAGCGCATCGAGAAGCGGATGCGCGAGATCGTCAAGCAGGGCCAGCGGTTCTCCCGCCGTCCCGTCTCCGACGAGGACGCCCGCGCCGAGCTGGCCGCCGAGCCGTACAAGCTGGAGCTCATCGGCCTGAAGGGCTCGGGCCCGGTCGAGGACGCGGCGGACGGCGCGAACGTGGAGGTGGGCGGCGCCGAGCTGACCATCTACGACAACCTCGACGCCAAGTCCGGCGAGCTGCGCTGGAAGGACCTCTGCCGCGGCCCGCACCTGCCGTCCACCCGCGTCATCCCCGCGTTCAAGCTGATGCGGTCCGGCGGCGCGTACTGGCGCGGCAGCGAGAAGAACCCGCAGCTGCAGCGCATCTACGGCACCGCGTGGGAGTCCCGGGAGAAGCAGGACGAGTACCTGAAGTTCCTGGAGGAGGCCGAGAAGCGCGACCACCGCCGCCTCGGCGCCGAGCTCGACCTGTTCTCCTTCCCCAACGAGATCGGCAGCGGCCTCGCCGTCTTCCACCCGAAGGGCGGCGTCGTCCGCCGCGTCATGGAGGACTACTCGCGGCGCCGCCACGAGGACGCCGGGTACGAGTTCGTCAACACCCCGCACATCACCAAGGGCAACCTGTTCGAGATCTCCGGCCACCTCGGCTGGTACAAGGACGACATGTTCCCGCCCATGGAGGTGGACGGCGGGGACTACTACCTCAAGCCGATGAACTGCCCGATGCACAACCTGATCTTCCGGGCGCGCGGGCGGTCCTACCGGGAGCTGCCGCTGCGGCTGTTCGAGTTCGGGTCGGTGTACCGGTACGAGAAGTCCGGCGTGGTGCACGGCCTCACCCGCGTCCGCGGCATGACCCAGGACGACGCGCACATCTACTGCACCCGCGAGCAGATGGTCGGCGAGCTGAAGAACCTGCTCACCTTCGTGCTCGACCTGCTGCGCGACTACGGCCTCAACGAGTTCTACCTGGAGCTGTCCACCCGCGACGAGTCGGAGAAGTTCATCGGCTCCGAGGAGGACTGGGCCGAGGCCACCGCGGCGCTGGAGGAGGCGGCGGGCGACTCGGGCCTCGACCTCGTGCCCGACCCGGGCGGCGCGGCCTTCTACGGGCCGAAGATCTCCGTCCAGGCCAGGGACGCGATCGGCCGGACCTGGCAGCTGTCCACCATCCAGGTCGACTTCAACCAGCCGAAGCGGTTCGAGCTGGAGTACCAGGCGGCCGACGGCACCCGCAAGCAGCCCGTCATGATCCACCGGGCGCTGTTCGGGTCGATCGAGCGGTTCTTCGGCGTGCTGCTGGAGCACTACGCCGGCGCCATGCCGCCGTGGCTGTCGCCGGTGCAGGCGGTCGGCATCCCGATCGGCGACGCGCACGTCGCGCACCTGGACCAGGTGGCCGCGCGGCTGCGCGAGCGCGGGATCCGGGTGGAGGTCGACTCCTCCTCCGACCGGATGCAGAAGAAGATCCGCAACGCGCAGAAGCAGAAGATCCCCTACATGCTGCTCGCCGGCGACGAGGACGTCGCGAAGGACGCGGTGTCGTTCCGGTACCGCAACGGGGAGCAGAAGAACGGCGTGCCGATCGACGAGGCCGTCGAGGAGATCGTGAAGGCCGTCGAGGCCCGCGTCCAGATCTGACCCGTGCCGCCCGCGTCCGTGCCCGCCCCCGCGCCCCCCCCCCCGTCCCCCCCCGGGCCGCCCGGCCCCGCCCCCCCCCCGCCGGGGCCCCGCCCCCCGGGGCCCGTCAGCTCGTGGAGATCACGTAGGGCACGCCCCCGCCGAGGTGGCGCGGAGCCTGGCGGAGCTGACCCGGCGGCTGCTGGCCTGAGCACGGCGGCCCGTCGCCCGTGAGCGGACGTGGGGGATGCGCGGAGTTGGTAGCCTCAACGGTCACGTTCACGGACCGGGGAGACGAGCGAGATGAAGTCCACGAGGCCGCGGCGGCCGGGGCCGCGGCGGGCGCGCTCGGTCTGGGGCCGGATCGCCGGCTACGGGGGCGCCGCGCTGCTCGTGGCCGCCGCCATCGTGGTGCTCCTGGTCCCGCTGCTCGACAAGGACAAGGACGGCACCGGCGCCGCGGGGACGACGAGTCCCGGCACGTCGCCCTCGGCGGGCCTGGGCGGTGTCCCCGGCGCCTCCGGCGGGCCGGTGAACCCGACCAACCCCGTCCCGCAGAACACCGGTGGCTCGCCCTACACGGGCGGTGGCCAAGGGGGTGGGCAGGGCGGCGGCATGCAGATCCCCGACCAGAACGGCACGGGCGGCACCGGGTGGTGCCCGCAGGGGACGGCGTTCTACCGCGCCGCCAAGGGCGGCGTCGACGTCACCATCACGGTCTCGTCCAGTGGCGCGATCCGCGCCGAGCTGTCGATCAAGGGGCACGCGCCGCAGGCGCAGCAGACGACGGTGTCGGGCGGCAGGCCGCACACGTTCCGGTTCAAGGGCGTGGCCGCGCAACTGGTGCGGCGGGTGAAGGTGACGACCGTCTCGGTCGGCGTGGCGATGCAGAACTGCTACGCACGGCCCGCCTGACGACTGAGGCCGCTCGGTACGCGGGCGGGGTCCGCCTAGCGCGCGCGTCCTGCGTCCAGGCCCGTTCCCATGGGCGGGAGGGGAGCGGACGCGGCGCCCGCCTCGCCGGAGCCGGGCCCCGGCGAGCGGCGGACGTCCTCGACCGTCACGTTGACCGCGGCGACCCGCGCGCCCAGCATCAGCCCGGCCATCCGCGCGACGCCGGCCTGCACCGCCGCCGCCACGTCCATGATCACGTGGCCGTACTCGACGGCGATGCCGACGTCGACCGTCACCGCGTCGCCGGCGGACCGCACCCGCACCCCCGACCCGAGCGCGCAGACCCCGCCGACCTCCAGCGCGGCGAGCACGGCGACCTTCTCGGCCACCTCGTCGCCGACCGTGATCCGCCCCTCCACCCGGGGCGGCGCGGCGGGCGG
>NZ_JBEYYT010000292.1:0-12024 GCF_040645715.1 Spirillospora sp. NPDC046719
CCCGCCCGGCCCCCCCCCCCGCGGGGCGCCCGCCCCCGCCCCGGCGGGCGGGGCGGGGGGGGCCGCCACCGGGGGGCCCCCCCCCCCCCCGCGTCCCCGCGCCCCCGGCACCCGCGTTCCCGCTTTCCCGCGCCCCCGGCCCGGCGGAGCGGGTCAGCGGGTCCAGACGGCGGTGTCGGGCGGCAGGAGGCCGTCCGGCAGGGGCCCGCTCGCCAGCAGGACCTCGCCGGACGGGAGCGGCACCGGAGCCGGGCCGAGGTTGACCGCGCAGGTCAGGCCCGAGTCGCGGGTGAAGGCGAGCACGTTCTCCTCCGACGGCAGCCACGCCATCCCGCCGTCGCCGAGGTGCTCACGGCGGAGCGCGAGCGCGGCGCGGTAGAGGTTCAGCATCGATCCCGGGTCGGGCTCCTGCGCCTCGACGGTCAGGTCCTTCCAGTCGGAGGGCTGCGGAAGCCACGGGTCGCCGCCGAACCCGAACGGCGGCCGGTCGCCCGACCACGGCAGCGGCACGCGGCACCCGTCGCGGCCCGGATCGGTGTGCCCGGACCGGTGCCAGATCGGGTCCTGGCGCAGCTCGTCCGGGAGGTCCTCGACCTCGGGCAGCCCGAGCTCCTCGCCCTGGTAGATGTAGACGGCGCCGGGCAGCGCCATCGCCAGCAGCGCCGCCGCGCGCGCCCGCCGCACCCCGAGCGCCCGGTCGGTGGGCGCGCCGTGCCGGCGGTCCTGCAGGTCGAACGAGGTGTCGGCGCGGCCGTAGCGGGTGACGGGCCGGACGACGTCGTGGTTCGCCAGCACCCAGGTCGGGGACGCGCCGAGCGGGACGTGCGTGGCGAGCGTCGTGTCGATCACCTTGCGGAGTGCGTGCGGCTCGAACGCGCAGTTCAGGAAGTCGAAGTTGAACGCGGTGTGCATCTCGTCGGGCCGCAGGTAGCGGGCGAAGCGCTCCTGGTCGGGCAGCCACACCTCGCCGACGAGCATCCGGCCGGGGTACTCGTCGGTGACCTTCCGCCAGCCCCGGTAGATGTCGTGGACGCCGTCGCGGTCGGTGTAGGGGTCGCTGCCGTCCGGTTCGGCGTCCGGGTCCTTGACCAGCAGCGCCGCCGAGTCGATCCGGATGCCGTCCACGCCGCGGTCGTACCAGAACCGCAGCACGTCGTGGAACTCGCGGACGACGTCGGGGCTGTTCCAATTGAAGTCGGGCTGCTCGGGGGCGAACAGGTGCAGGTACCACTCGCCGTCCGGTACGCGGGTCCAGGCGGGGCCGCCGAAGATGGACCGCCAGTCGTTGGGCGGCACGTCGCCGCGTCCGGGACGGAACCAGAAACGCTCCCGCTCGGGCGAGCCGGGCCCGGCGGCCAGCGCCTCCCGGAACCAGGCCGACTGGTCCGAGGCGTGGTTGGGCACCACGTCCAGGATGATCCGCAGGCCCGCGCCGTGCGCCTCGCCGATGAACGCCTCCGCCTCGGCGAGCGTGCCGAACACCGCCTCGACGTCCCGGTAGTCGGCGACGTCGTAGCCGCCGTCCGCCATCGGGGACGGGTACCACGGGTTCAGCCACAGCGCGTCGACGCCGAGCCCGGCGAGGTAGGGCAGCCGGTCGCGCAGCCCGGCGAGGTCGCCGACGCCGTCGCCGTTCCCGTCGGCGAAGCTGCGCGGGTACACCTGGTAGATCACCGCGCCACGCCACCATGATTCGGGCATGCGAGTACTCCTTGCTCGTTAAGAGAGGGGACGGCCGGGCGGGGGTCAGCCCTTCAGGCCGCCCGCCGTGAGGCCGGCCATGATGTGCCGCTGGAAGACGAAGAAGACGACGATGGTGGGCACGCTGGCGATCACCAGCGAGCCGATCAGCACGTTCTGCGGCACCTGCACCGCCAGCGACGAGATCGCGACACTGATCGTCCTGCGCTGCGAGTCGGGCAGCACCAGCAGCGGCCAGACGAAGTCCCGCCACACGTTGACGATCGTGAAGATCGACACGACGCCGAGGATCGGCCGCGACACCGGCAGCACCACCGACCAGAGGATGCGCGCGGGCGAGGCGCCGTCCACCTCCGCCGCCTGGAGCAGCTCGGTGGGGATCGAGTCGAAGAACCGCTTGAGCAGGAAGATGTTGAACGCGTTCGCGGCGGCCGGCAGCCAGATCGCCCACGGGGTGTTCAGCAGGTCGATGTGCAGGAGCGGCAGGTCCTTCACGGTCAGGTAGGCGGGCAGCAGGATCACCATCGGCGGGACCATCAGCGTCGCCAGCATCAGCCCGAGCACGGCCCGGCCGAACATCGGCCGCAGCTTCGACAGCGCGTACGCGGCGGTGACGTCGACGCCCATCGTGAACAGCCAGGCGCCGAGCGCGTAGACGAGCGTGTTGCGCAGGTACAGGCCGAGGTCGAGCTGCCGCCACGCCTCCCGGTACCCGGACAGGTCGACGTGGTGCGGGAAGACGCCCGGCGGGACGTCGGCCAGCTCGTCCGGCGACTTCATCGCGCCGGTGACCATCCAGTACAGCGGGAAGACGAACACGAACGTGAAGATCACGACGATCGAGACGAGGGTCGTCCAGTAGATCGCCTTGCCGCGCCGGGTGCCGAGCGTGTGCGGCGAGACGAGGGTGCGGGTCTCCGCCATGGCTACCTCGCCTCCTCGCGCGAGATGCGCAGGTAGACGGCGGAGAACAGCATCAGGACGAGCATCAGCATCAGGCCGAGCGCACCGCCGCCGCCGAAGTTCGTGAAGTTGAACGCGTACTGGTACATCAGGTACGCGACGGTGACGGTGGAGCCCTCGGGGCCGCCGCCGGTCAACAGGTACGGCTCGATGAACACCTGCATCGTCGCGATGATCTGCAGGAGCAGCATCACCAGCAGGATCAACCGGGTCTGCGGGATCGTGATGTGCCGGATCCGGCGGAACAGCCCGGCCCCGTCCAGCTCCGCCGCCTCGTACAGCTCGCCGGGGATGGACTGGAGCGCCGCCAGGTAGATGAGCGTCCCGCTGCCGAGGTTCATCCACGTCGACACGATCACCAGCGAGATCAGCGCGGTGCCGGTCGAGTCGAGCCAGCTCAGCCCCGGCAGGCGGGCGGCGTGCAGGATCTGGTTGAACAGTCCGGGCCCCGGGTCGTAGAACCACTTGAACAGCAGCACCGCGACCGCCGGGGGCAGCATCACCGGCAGGTACACGACGAACCGCAGGTAGGCGCGGGCGTGCTTCAGCTCGTTCAGCACGATCGCGATGGCGAACGGGACGACGTACCCGACGACCAGCGCGAGCAGCGTGAACTCCGCCGTGTTGACCCACGCGTCCACGAATCCGGGGTCGGCGAGCACGGTGCGGAAGTTGTCGAACCCGACCCAGCGCGCCTCGCCGACGAAGTTCGTCTTCTGGAAGCTGAGCAGCACCTCGCGAACGATCGGGTACCAGGAGAAGAACGCGAAGCAGATCAGCGCCCCGCACAGGAACCCGTACGCGGTCAGGTTGCGCTTCACGGTGCGCCGGGTGCGCGAGGGGCGCCGCCTCGACCGGGCGGCGGCGGGGCGGACGAGCGTCCGCGCTGTGGTCATCTGTCACTCCAGGTGTGGGACGGCGGGTCCGGGGCGCCGGCGCGGTGCGCCGGTGCGGTGCGTCCAGTGCGGCGCGCGTCCGTTCGTGCGGTGCGCGGGCCGGCGCCCCGGAGGTGCGGGCGTCAGTTCCCCGACCGCGCCAGCGCGGCGTCGGCCTTCTTCTGCGCGTCCGCGAGGAGCTGGTCGATGTTCGCGTCGCGCCTGGTCAGCACGGCCTGGACGACCGAGTCGAGGATCGTGTAGAGCTGCTGGGCCTGCGGCGGCTCCAGCTTCCCGGGCACCCTGGCGTAGGCGTCCTCGTACGGTTTGAAGTTCGCGACGGGCAGGTTCGCGGCGTCCGCGCGCAGCTGCCGGTCCTTCTCCCCCGTCGCGTTCTGGCCGAACAGCTTCGGCTGCGGGATGCCGACGGGACGGCCGTCCTTGGCGGCGCGCGCGTAGTTCAGCTGGCCCTGGCCGGGGGTGAGCGCGTAGTAGTCGAGCCACATCAGCCCGGCCTTGATCTTCTCCGGTGACGCCTTCGGGCTGAACAGGTAGCCGTCGCCGCCCATCAGCGTGCCGGCCGAGCCGGGGATCGGCGCCATCCCGTAGTCGTCGTACCTGCCCTTGAACTGGTCGACCAGCGCGGTCGCGTTGTCGGGGGCGCCGAGGTACATGCCGAGCTTCCCGGCCGCCATCATCCGCTGCACGTCGGCGTCGACGAGCAGCTGCTTGCTGCCCATCGAGTCGTCGGTCCAGCGCATGTCCTTGAGGTTCTGCAGGACGGCCTTGCCCTGCGGGCCGTTGAACGCCGTCTTCCTGCCGTCGGCGGTGACCATGTCGCCGCCCTGGCTGTAGATCGAGGTGGCGAAGTGCCAGCCGCCCTGGTTCTTGGCGCTGAACTCGGCGTACCCCACGGTCCCGCCGCCGAGGGCGCTGATCTTCTTGGCGTCCTCGCGGACCTCCGCCCACGTCGCCGGCGGCCGGTCGGGGTCGAGGCCGGCCTTCTTGAACAGGGTCCGGTTGTAGAACAGGCCCATCGAGTAGTTCTGCCGGGGCAGGCCGTAGACCTTGCCGCCGTCCTTGAAGACCTTCTCCACGGCCGGGTCGACGCTCGGGTACTGCTTGGACTGCCCGATGTACGGGGTGATGTCGGCGGCCTGGCCGTTGGCGATGATGCCGCGCACGTCGGTGAAGTAGACGTAGTAGACGTCCTCCATCTGCCCGCCCGCCAGCTTCGCCTGGAAGGTGTTCGGGTCGATGCAGGGGAAGGCGTCCTTGCCGACGACCGTGATGTTGGGATGCAGCTTCTGGAAGGCGGCGACGTCCTCCAGCCACTCCTTGCGCTGCGCGGCCTGGCTCTTGGCCGGCATGCAGCCGACCGTGATCGACACCTTGGTGCCGGCGTCCAGGGGCGCGGTGTCCTTGCCACCGGAGCCGTCCCCGCCGCAGCCGGCGACGGTGGCGCCGAGGGCCGCGGCGAGCGCGGTGGCGAGAATCCGGGATCTCATGGGGGTTCCCTCCTGGGCCGTTGGGTCGGCCGATTGCGAGGAACATACAGAGACCAACATCACAGTGCAATAGATGAATGAATATTCGCAAGAACTCAACAAGAGGCGGGATTCAGCGCGAAAGCCGGCGTAGAACGACGAAAGCCGCCCGGCGTACGGGCGGCTTTCGGACGGTCCGGATGGGGGCGCGGATCAGGCGCGCGCGGTCCTGACCCGCGCGGTGGAGGCGCGCACGACCAGCTCCGGCTCGTAGAGCAGTTCCTCGGCCGCGACCGGCCCGCCCTCCACCTGGCTCACCAGCAGCGTCACGGCGGCGCGCCCGATCGACTCGATGGGCTGCCGGACGGTGGTGAGCGGCGGGTTCACGCAATTCATGAACGCCGAGTCGTCATAGCCCACGACCGAAACGTCGTCGGGCACCGCCATGCCGAGCCGCCGCACGGCGCGGATGACCCCGAGCGCGAGGGGGTCGCTGGCGCAGATGACGCCGGTGACGCCGTCGCGGATCAGCCGTCCGGTGACCGCCTGGCCGCCCTCCAGGGAGAACATGCTGCGCCGCACCCAGGCGCCGGGCAGCTCGACGCCGGCGCGCTCGGCCGCGGCGCGGGCGGCGGCGAGCTTGCGGTTGGACGGCACGTGGTCCTCCGGCCCGAGGACCATGCCGATGCGCTCGTGGCCGAGCGACAGCAGGTGCGCGAACGCCTGCTCGGCGGCGACGGCGTCGTCCGTCGACGCCTGCGGGAAGCTGAGCTTCTCGCTGGCCGCGTTGACCAGCACGACGGGCAGCCGCACGTCCAGCAGCCGGTGGTAGTGGTCGTGCGGGGCGTCCGCCTCGGCGTACAGCCCGCCCGCGAAGATCACCCCGGACGCCTGCTGCTGCAGCAGCATCTCCACGTAGTCGGCCTCCGACAGGCCGCCCGGCGTCAGCGTGCACAGCACCGGCGTGAACCCGCGCTGAGCGAGCGCGCCGCCGACCACCTCGGCCAGCGCGGGGAAGATCGGGTTGCCGAGCTCCGGCAGCACCAGGCCGACCAGCCGGGCCCGCTCGCCGCGCAACTGGGTCGGGCGCTCGTAGCCCAGCACGTCCAGCGCGGTCAGGACGGCGGCGCGGGTCGCGTCGGAGACGCCCGGCTTGTCGTTCAGGACGCGGCTGACGGTGGCCTCGCTGACCCCGACCTTCTTGGCGACCTCGGCCAGTCGACGTGTCATGCCGCAACTATACGACGTCGGTTTGCAAACCGCTTGCGTTCCTTGCGGACCGCCTACCGCGGTCCGACATGGCCGTGCCCCGACGCGTGAGGTCGTCACGGCCGGGGCACGGCGAGGCGCCGAAGGAGATCAGGCCCTGGAGACCCGGTTCACCGCGGAGAGCATGGCCTTCAGGGAGGCGGTGACGATGTTGCCGTCGATGCCGACGCCCCACACCGTCGTGCCGTTGACGTCGCACTCGACGTACGCGGCGGCGCGCGCGTCGCCGCCCGCGCTCATCGCGTGCTCCGCGTAGTCCAGCACCCGCACGCCGACCCCGACGGACGAGAGCGCGTCCTCGAACGCCGACACCGGGCCGTTCCCGACGCCCTCGATCTCGCGGATCTCGCCGTCCACCCGGACGTCGCAGCTGAGCACGTCCTTCTCGTCCACGCGGGACGTGGCGCGGTGCGCCAGCAGCCCGACGCGCGGCCCGTTGGCGAGGAACTCCGCCTCGAAGATCTCCCACATCCGCTCGGGCGTGACCTCGCCGCCCTGATCGTCGGTGTGCTCCTGCACCACCCGGGAGAACTCGATCTGCAGCCGGCGCGGCAGCTCCAGCGAGTGCTCGGTCTTCATGATGTAGGCGACGCCGCCCTTGCCGGACTGGCTGTTGACCCGGATGACGGCCTCGTAGGTGCGGCCGACGTCGTGCGGGTCGATCGGCAGGTACGGGACCTCCCACCGGTGGTCGTCCACCGGCACCCCGGCGGCCTCGGCGTCGCGCTTGAGGTGGTCGAAGCCCTTGTTGATGGCGTCCTGGTGGGAGCCGGAGAAGGCGGTGTAGACCAGGTCGCCGCCGTAGGGGTGCCGCTCGTGCACGGGCAGCTGGTTGCAGTACTCGACCGTCCGGCGGATCTCGTCGATGTCGGAGAAGTCGATCTGCGGGTCGACGCCCTGGGTGAACAGGTTCAGGCCCAGGGTGACCAGGCACACGTTGCCGGTGCGCTCGCCGTTGCCGAACAGGCAGCCCTCGATGCGGTCGGCGCCCGCCATGTAGCCGAGCTCGGCGGCGGCGACGGCGGTGCCGCGGTCGTTGTGCGGGTGCAGCGACAGGACGACCGAGTCCCGGTAGGCCAGGTTCCGGTTCATCCACTCGATCTGGTCGGCGTAGATGTTCGGGGTCGCCATCTCCACCGTCGCCGGCAGGTTGACGATGACCTTCCGGTCCGGCGTCGGCTTCCACACGTCGTTGACGGCGTTGCAGACCTCGACCGCGTACTCCAGCTCGGTGCCGGTGAACGACTCCGGCGAGTACTCGAAGTAGATCTCGGTGTCGCCCATGTCCTCGGCGAGCTTGGCGCACAGCTTCGCGCCCTCGACCGCGATGGCGGTGATGCCGTCCTTGTCCTGCCCGAACACCACGCGGCGCTGCAAGGTGCTGGTCGAGTTGTACAGGTGAACGATCGCCTGCTTGGCGCCGCGCACCGCCTCGAAGGTCTTCTCGATCAGCTCGGGACGGGCCTGCGTCAGGACCTGGATCACGACGTCGTCGGGGATCCGGCCCTCCTCGATGATCTGCCGGACGAAGTCGTAGTCGGTCTGGCTCGCCGCCGGGAAGCCGACCTCGATCTCCTTGTAGCCCATCCGTACCAGCAGCTCGAACATCTTGAGCTTGCGGTGCGCGTCCATCGGGTCGATCAGTGCCTGGTTGCCGTCCCGCAGGTCGACCGCGCACCAGCGGGGCGCCTCGGTGATGACCTTGTCGGGCCAGGTCCGGTCCGTCAGCTTGACCGGCGTGAACGGCCGGTAGCGCTCGAACGGCATGCCGGAAGACTGCTGTCGCGGATACATCCGATGTGATCCCTCTGCTCGAACCTCACGGCCGACGTCCATAACGAAGTCCCGCAGCGAGGGAGCCGACCTTGTTACAGGCCCCCGCTGCGGCCGCTAAGGAGGAGCAGCTCACGCAACACGCCTGCCAACGTAACAGACGACGTCCCAGTTACGGAAACCAACGTCCGCATACTGAGACACCAGGGGCCTCTGCCGTCTCCTCCAACGGCGTCCGGCCCACCGCGCATTCCCGGACGCCCCGTCACGGGACGAGCACGGACAGGCAGGTCACGCAGCCCTCCAGGGCCTCGAACTCGCTGATGTCGACGCTGGTCACCCGCAGCCCGTCCGCGGCGAACCGCGCGGCCGTGCGCGGCGCGGACGCCGACATCAGCACGTGGTCGGGGCCGAGCGGCACCACGTGCGCGCCCGCCGGCTCCGGGACGACCCGGATGAACGGCAGCACCGAGGTGTCCACCATCTCCGGCACCCCGACGAGGCTGCCGTCGGGCAGCGCCGTCATCGCCGACTTCAGGTGCAGGCAGCCCCGCGTGTCGACGGGCACCACCCGCCGCCCGCCCAGCAGGTGCGCGAGCTGGCAGATGCCCTCCTCGTTGGTGCGGGCGCCGCGCCCGACGTACACGGTGTCGCCGACGCACAGCACGTCCCCGCCGTCCAGGGTGCCCGGCGCCTTGATCCGCTCCACCCGCAGCCCCAGCTCGCGCACCGCCTGCTCGGTGCCGGACGTCTCGCCGCGCCGGCGCGGCTCCCCCGACCTGCCGAGCACCGCCAGGTCGCCGCAGACCACCACCGTGTCCTCGACGAACACCGCGTCCGGATGGTCGTCGGCCGGCGGCACCGCCCGCACCCGCCGCCCGGACGCCCGCAGCGCCGCGACGTACGCCTCGTGCTGCCGCGCGGCGAGCGCCGTGTCGACCGGCCGGCGCCCGATGTGCGTGACGATCCCCTCGGCGAGCCGCGGCCCCGGCGGCCGCACCAGAGCGGTGCCGGGATCGGGCCGGGCATCGGCGGGCCCCATGTCAGCGGGACGCCCCCTCGGTGGTGACGATCACGCCCAGCGCGTACGCGCGGGACATGCCGAGCAGCTCGGCGACGGCGTGCAGCGCCTGCCGCTCCCCCTCGTCGAGCGGGCCGTCCGCCAGCGCGATGCGGACGGCCTCGGCGAGGAACCACTCCTTCGCCTCCACGGCGAGATGGGCGCCCGCCCGCTCGACCTCCTGGCCCAGGAACACCGGCGCCACCACCAGGTCGGCGTCGATGGCGTCGTCGTCGTAGTCCGGCTCCCCGTAGCGGGTGACGGTCTCGATCGCGCGGGCGCGGGCCGCGTCGTCCTCCGGCGCGCCCGAGCGCAGCACCAGCGCCGCGGCGGCGCGCATGCCGGCGGGCAGCGCCGCCGCCATCTGCTGCGCGGTCGGCGCCCGCAGCACCGACACCGGGAACCGGCCGCGGCACGAACGGCACTCCACCGCGTGCCCGAGCCGCCACAGCGGGATCAGCGGCACGAAGAACGGGCTGAACCAGCGCCGCGCGGCCCGCCTCCGGTAGGCGCGGTCGCCACCGCACTGCGGGCAGTGGAACGTGCCTTCGCCGACGGTACGGAAGACGACCGTCAGCCCGAAAACGAGCAACACCGGGGCTCTCCTCCCAAAACGGACTCCGCTCCAAAGTACCGACCCGGCGCCGCCGCCGTGGCCGTCCCGGCGAACCCGGCCGCTCCGTTTACGCTGGGTCCATGACCGGTGACCTGGGTTCCGACGCCGGCCGCGCGCGGCCGCGGCCGTCCTTCCTGCCGCCCGAGGGGGCGCCGCCGGACGCGGTGCCCGCCGAGCCCGGCCCGCCGCCGGAGCCGCCCGCGCCGCCGCGCCGCGCCGGCTGGGACCTCGCCGTGATCGCCGCCTCCGCCGTCCTGGTGGTGTCGGCGTTCCTGCCGTGGGCGCACGCCCAGACCGTCCTCGACCTGTTCGGCCGGTCCCTCGTCCGCGACCAGGGCAGCGTGGCCGGCATCGACGCCGACAACCTCGTCCTCGCGGTCCCCGTGCTGGCGGTCGTGGCGATCGTGATGGCGTTCTGGAACCTGGTCGCCCGCGACCCGCGGATCGGCGCACTCGCCGCCGTCCCGGCCGTGCTGTCGCTGGTCACCTGCGGCATCTTCGTGCTGCGGCTCGGCGGCGTGCCCGACCGGATGCCGAACTACGGGCTGAACCTCACCTACCAGGTCAGCCTCCGGTACGGCTGGTTCCTGGCGGTCGCGATGAGCCTGCTGCTGGCCGTCTTCAGCCTCGTCCGCCCCATCTCCGACCGGCTCGCGGGCAGGGGCGGCGAAGGGCAGGAGCACGCCGCGCAGCAGTACGCGGCGGCGCAGCAGTACGCGGATCAGCAGCGGTACTGGGCCGAGCAGGGCGCCGCGTGGCCCGAGGAGGCCCAGGCATGGGGCCGGACGCCAGAGGAAGCGCAGGCGTGGGACCGGAGCCACGAGGAGCCGCAGGCATGGGGCCAGGCTCCAGTGGAAGCACACGGCACCGCGGAAGCGCAGGGCTCCGAGGAGGCACAGGTCCGTGCTCGCGACGCCGAGGAGCCGCAGTCGGATCAGCGGCCCTCCGGCGGGTCCGTCCGCCCGTCGCCGCAGCCGGAACAGGAGTGAGCGCCGCACCGGTCAGTCGTAGAAGCCCAGCCGCCGCAGCTGCTTCGGGTCGCGCTGCCAGTCCTTGAGCACGCTGACCCGCAGGTCGAGGAAGACCTTCGTGCCGAGCAGCGCCTCGATCTGCCGCCGCGCCGCCGCGCCCACCTCGCGCAGCCGGACGCCCTTGTGCCCGATGATGATGCCCTTCTGGCTGGGCCGCTCGACGAACAGGTGCGCGTAGACGTCGATCAGGTCGTCGCGGCCCTCGCGCGGGTTCATCTCGTCCACGACGACGGCGATCGAGTGCGGCAGCTCGTCGCGGACGCCCTCCAGCGCCGCCTCGCGGATCAGCTCGCCGATGAGGACCTGCTCGGGCTCGTCGGTGAGGTCGCCCTCCGGGTACAGCGGCATGCCCTCGGGCAGCCGCGAGATCAGCAGGTCGCCGACGAGGCCGACCTGGAAGCCGTCCGCCGCCGAGCACGGCACGATGTCGGCGAACTCGCCGAGCCGCCCCACCGCGAGGAGCTGCTCGGCGACCTGCTCGGGCGCGGCGAGGTCGGTCTTGGTGACGATCGCCACCACGGGCGTCCGCTTCACCGCCGCCAGCTCCCGCGCGATGTACTTGTCGCCGGGGCCGACGGGCTGGTCCGCCGGGACGCAGAACCCGATCACGTCCACCTCGGTCAGCGTGGACCGGACGAGGCTGTCGAGCCGCTCCCCCAGCAGCGTGCGGGGCTTGTGCAGGCCCGGCGTGTCGACCACGACGAGCTGCGCGTCCGGCCGGTGCACGATCCCGCGGATCGCCCGCCGGGTCGTCTGCGGCCGGCTGCTGGTGATCGCCACCTTGGTGCCGACCAGCGCGTTCATCAGGGTCGACTTCCCCACGTTGGGCCGCCCGATGAAGCAGGCGAACCCCGCCCGGTACCCCTCGGGCGCGGCCGCGCCCATCACGTCTCCGCTGCTCGTCACCCCCCAATTGTCGCCCACCCCGGGACCACCCCGGCCCGACCGCCCCGCCCACGCTCCCCGGGGAGTCGCCCCCGCCCGCCACGGCTCGCCCCCGGCCACCGGCATGCCCGAATCCCAGCCACCAGCGGATCCGACCCCCAACCACCGGCCGATCACCGGCCGGCCCAAACCCCAACCACCGCCGGGTCCGGACCCCAACCACAGGCCGGTCGAACCCCAACCACCAAACGGTTTGAGCCCCAACCACCACCATCCGGTTTTGAGCCCCGGCCACCGGCAGGTCCGACCCCAACCACCGGCGGTTTTGAGCCCCAGCCGCCGACACGGGCGGGCACGCGGAGCG
>NZ_JBEYYT010000293.1:0-12020 GCF_040645715.1 Spirillospora sp. NPDC046719
CCCCCCCCGCCCCCGCCGGCCCCCCCGCCCCCCCGCCCCCCGCCGCCCCCCCCCGCAGAGGCGGCCGGCGCGCTCTCGTGGGTTATGACGCGGCGGCGGGCTCGTCGGTTCGCTCTGATTCGGAGAAAGGTTCGAGGCGGGCGGCGAGGGCGGTCAGGTCGAGGTCCAGGACGCGGGCGAGGGACGCGACGGTGAAGAAGGCGGGGGCGGTACGGGGGCCGCGGGCGGCGCGGAGGACCTGGCCGAGGGCCCGGCCCCGGTCGCGCTGCTCGTCGGTGAGGGGCGTGATTACCATCTCCGCCATGGTGACGTACCGAACCCCACGGGAGTGGGAGCTCATGCGGGAGGCGGGACGGGTCGTGGCCCGGATCCTCGCGGGGACGCGGGAGGCCGCGGAGCCGGGCCTGCCGCTCGCGGAGCTGGACGCGGTGGCCGGGCGGATCCTGAAGGAGAACGGGGCGACGTCGCCGTTCCTGCACTACAAGCCGAGTTGGGCGCCCGTGCCGTATCCGGCGAACATCTGCGTGTCGGTCAATGACGTGGTCGTGCACGGCATTCCGGACGGGCGGGTGCTGGAGGACGGGGACCTGGTCTCGGTCGACTGCGGGGCGACGCTCGGCGGGTACTGCGGGGACGCGGCCGTGTCGTTCTTCGTGGGGGCCGGGGACGAGGCGGGCCGGCGGCTTCTGGACGTGACGGAGACCGCGCTGCGGCGGGCGATCGCGGCGGCCGTGCCGGGGAACCGGATGGGCGACATCGCGAACGCGGTGGAGCGGACGGCGCGCAAGGCCGGGTTCGGGATCACGCGGGGCTGCGGCGGGCACGGCATCGGGACGGAGATGCACGAGGACCCGGCGGTGCCGAACGTGGGCAAGGCGGGCAAGGGGATGCCGCTGCGGGAGGGCCTGACGATCGCGATCGAGCCGATGTTCCACGAGGGCGGGTCGGACGACTCGCGGCTGCTGGCGGACGGCTGGTCGATCGCGACGGCGGACGGCGGCCGGGCCGCGCACTTCGAGCACACCATCGCGATCACGCCGGACGGCCCGCTGGTCCTGACGGCGCCGTAGCTAGCGGCGGCCCGCCATGCGTTCGAGGCGGGCGATGCGCTCGGCGGTCGGCGGGTGGGTGGAGAACAGCTTGCCGATGCCGGCGCCGCGGAACGGGTTGGCGATCATCAGGGCGCTGGTGGTGGCGAGCTCGGGGTCCTGCGGCAGCGGCATCGCCTGGGTGCCCGCCTCGATCTTGCGGAGGGCGGACGCGAGGGCGAGCGGGTCGCCGGTGAGGCGGGCGCCGGCGGAGTCGGCGGCGAACTCGCGGGTGCGGCTGATCGCCATCTGCACGACGGCGGCGGCGACGGGGCCGAGCACCAGCATGAGCAGGGCGCCGAGGACGCCGGGGCCGTCGTCGTCGTCCGCCCGCCCGATCGGCAGGAAGATCGCCAGGTGCGACAGGTAGGTGATCACGGTGGCGATGGCGGCGGCGACGGACGAGATCAGGATGTCGCGGTTGTAGACGTGCGAGAGCTCGTGGCCGAGGACGGCGCGCAGTTCCCGTTCGTCCAGCATGCGCAGGATGCCGCGGGTGCAGCAGACGGCGGCGTTGCGCGGGTTGCGGCCGGTGGCGAACGCGTTCGGCTGGCGGGTCTCGGAGACGTACAGCCGCGGCATGGGCTGGCGGGCGGTGGTCGACAGCTCGCGGACGAGCCGGTAGAGCATCGGCGCCTCGACCTCGCCGACGGGGTGGGCGCGCATGGAGCGCAGCGCGATCCTGTCGGAGAAGACGTAGGCGACGCCGTTGGTGGCGAGGGCGATGACCAGCGCGATGGTGAGTCCGGCGGTGCCGCCGAACGCCCAGCCGATCGCGAGCATCAGTGCCGACAGCGCAGCGATCAGTGCCGCCGTCTTGACGCCGTTGAACCGCACTCCGCACCGCCTCCCCGTCCGAACCCACCATGAACAACAACGGTGTGACCAGCCTCAACGTTCCCGCTTCGCGGGCGGCCGCCGGGCGGGCCGGGGCCCTGTCTCCAGGTTAGGTGGCGGCTGAGACGGTCTGGAGGACGATCTGCGGCGCGACCGACAGTACGACCGCGCCTGCGGCGGTCGCGGCGAGGGCGGCGCGGACGGGCCATCCGGGCAGCGGGTCGGCGAACGGGCGGACCGGCGGGGTGAACAGCCGGACGGCCCAGGCGAGGTAGTAGTACAGGCCGATGGCGGTGTTGATCGCCATGATCACGGCGAGCCAGGTGACGCCGCCCGCGACGGTGGCGCGGAACACCACGACCTTCGCGAACAGCCCCATGACGCCCGGTGGGAGGCCGGCCAGGCAGATGAGGAAGAACGCGAGGGCGGTCGCGGTGGCGGGGCTGCGGTGGGCGAGGCCGCGGTAGCCGTCCAGGGTGTCGCGGTGGGGCCGGGCGCCGTCGAGCCGGCGCCGCGCGAACCCGGTGACGACGGTGAACGCGCCGAGGTTCATGACGGCGTAGAGGGCGACGTAGGCGGTGGTGGCGGCGACGGCCTCGGGGAGGCGGTGCGACCCGACCGACAGGGGCGCGAGCATGTAGCCGGACTGGGCGACGGACGACCAGGCCAGCAGCCGGATCGCGGTCCGCTGGCGGAGCGCGACGAGGTTGCCGAGGGTCATGGTGAGCGCGGCGAGGACGGCGATCACCGGGCCCCACACGTGCCCGTACGCGGGGAGCCCGAGGGCGAGGACGATGGCGAGTCCGGCGAACCCGGCGGCCTTCGACACGACGGACAGGAACGCGGCGACGGGCAGCGGCGCGCCCTCGTAGACGTCCGGGGCCCAGAAGTGGAACGGGACGGCGGCGACCTTGAACGCGAACCCGGCGAGGAGGAGGACGACGCCGACGGCGGCGACCGGGTCCAGGTCGGCGGGGACGCGGCCGAGGGCGGGCGCGATCCGGTCGAGGTGCATGGCGCCGGTCGTCCCGTACACCAGCGAGATGCCGAACAGCATGATCGCGGTGGAGACGACGGAGACGAGGAACAGCTTGAGCGCGGCCTCGGACGCGCGGCCGTCGTAGCGGCGGAGGCCGACGAGGGCGAACACCGGCAGCGACAGCGTCTCCAGCGCGACCAGCAGCAGGACGAGGTCGCGGGCGGCGACGAGCGTGAGGGCGCCGATCACCGCGCACAGCAGCAGGAAGTGGTACTCCCCGGCGGGGATCTCCGAGTCGGTGATCTCCTGGAGGGACAGCAGCACGACGACCAGGGCGGCGGCGAGCACGAGGCCCTGGAACAGCAGGGTGAAGTCGTCGGTGACGTAGGAGCAGGAGCGGGGGCCGCCGCCGCGCAGCGCGTCCGGCACGCAGAAGGTGGCGCGGCGGTCGCCGGGCGCCAGCGCGATCACCGCGATCAGCGCGGCGCCGAGCGCTCCGCAGCAGGCCGGGCCGAGGACGCGGCGCGGGACGTCGAACGCGTCGGCGAGCAGCAGGCCGAGCGCGGCGACGGCGACGATCAGCGGCGGCGCGATCGCCGCGTAGTCGATGCCCTGGATCATCAGCCGCCTCCGAACAGCGCGCGGACCGGCGCGGCGGTCACGTCCAGCAGGGTCTTCGGCCACAGCCCGACGAGCAGGGTGAGCGCGATCAGCGGGACCCAGGCGGCGTACTCCTGGGCCGAGACCACGGCGCCCGGACCGGCCGCGGCGGCGGGTTCGAGGTCGCCCGCGGCGGGTTCGAGGTCGGCCGCCCCGGGTTCCGGCGCTGGCCCGGCGGCGGATTCGGGACCGCCGACCGCGGCCGGGGCCGGTCCGGCGGCGGGTTCCGGCGCGGGGCCGTGGGTGATCTTGGCGAGCATGCGCAGGAAGTAGCCGGCGGTGAGCAGCGCGCCGATCCCGGCGACCGCCATGAACGTGACGAACGCGCCGCGCGGCAGGTCGGCGTGCGGCCGGTACGCGCCGACCATCGCGAGCATCTCGCCCCAGAACCCGGCGAGCCCCGGCAGCCCGAGCGAGGCGACGGACGCGAAGGTCAGCACGGACGCCAGGCGCGGCGCGGTGCCGAGCATGCCGCCGCCGATCCGGTCCATGTCGGTGGTGCCCCAGCGGTCCTTCACCGCTCCGGCCAGGAAGAACAGCAGCCCGGTGATCAGGCCGTGCGCGATGTTGCCGAACAGCGCGGCGTTGATCCCGACGGGGGTGAGCGTCGCGATGCCGAGTAGCACGAACCCCATGTGCCCGACGGACGAGTACGCGATCATCCGTTTGAGGTCGGTCTGGGCGAGGCAGGCGAGCGCGCCGTAGACGATCCCGATCACGGCAAGGAGCCCGAGCCACGGCGCCCACACCTGCGCGCCGTCCGGCGCGAGCGGCAGCGCGACGCGGACGAGCCCGTAGGTGCCCATCTTCAGCAGTACGCCCGCCAGCAGCACGGACCCGACGGTCGGCGCCTCGGTGTGCGCGTCCGGCAGCCAGGTGTGCAGCGGCCACATCGGCGCCTTCACCGCCAACCCGACGGCCATCAGCGCGAAAGCGGCGATCTGGACGCTCCGGGAGACGCCGGAGCCATGCCGCGCGGCCAGCTGAACCATGTCGAGGGTGCCCGCGTTGACGGCCACGAGCAGCATCCCGGCGAGCAGCAGACCCGACCCGAGCAGCGTGTACAGGATGAACTTGGTCGCGGCGGCGCGGCGCCCGTCGCCGCCCCACAGCATGATCACCACGTACATCGGGATCAGGACGGTCTCGAAGAACACGAAGAACAGCACGAGGTCGAGGGCCGTGAACGTGCCGATCAGGCCGACCTCGAGGACGAGCAGCAGCGCGGTCAGCAGCCGGATCCGCCCGCCCGCCGGAGGATGCCGCAGCGTGTACAGGAAGCACAGGAACGTCAGCAGGGCGGTCAGCACGACCAGCGGCAGCGAGATCCCGTCCGCACCGAGGTGGAACCGCAGCCCGATCGCGGGGGCCCACGCCCAGTCCGCCTGGAGCTGCGTCCGCGAGGTGTCGCCGAAGTCGAACGCGGTGAGCGCGGAGACCGCGACGAGCAGCGTCGCCGCGGACACGCCCGTCCCGAACGCCCGGACGGCGAACCCGGTGCGCAGGAACCGGTCCGCCGGGACGAGCAGCGCCACCGCCCCGAACAGCGGGATCGCCATCATCCACAGGAAGATCACCGGAAGATCACCACCAGGGCCGTGATGACGACGACGCCCGCGAGCAGGCCCGTCAGGTACGTCTGCGGGTTGCCGTTCTGCGGGATCCGCAGCAGCCCGCCGAGCCGCCGCGCGCCCCGTCCGGCCCCGACGACGGCCGCGTCGACGCCGCGCCGGTCGAACAGCACGACACCGCGCGCGAGGGCCTGGACGGGGCGGACGATCGCCATCGCGTACAGCTCGTCCAGGTAGAAGCCCCGCGCGAACACCCGGCGCACCGGCCCGAGGGCGACCGCCGGATCGGACGCCGGGTCCCGGTTCCAGAGCAGGTACACCGCGCCCCCGCCGACGATCAGCAGCGCGATGCCGAGCAGCGCCGGACCGGCGTGCGGGCGCAGCTCGCTCGCGCCGAGCCCGAAGAACCCCAGGATCGCGGCGGGCACCGCCAGCGCCGCCACCGTCCACGACATGAACTTCGACGGCTCGCGGATCTCGTATGTCCCGCGCGGCTCCCCGAAGAACGTCATCAGCCAGGCCCGCATCGCGTACGCCGCCGTCAGCGCGACCGTCAGCAGCAGCCCGAGGTACACCAGCCACGCCACCCCGGACGGGAGGTCGACGGAGGCGACGCTCGTGGAGAGTCCGCCTGGTGGGACGTCCACGCGCCCCACGATGTGGTCGCTGAACGGCGGCAAGCCGCCCTTGGAGAACAGGTCGTGGGAGAGCTCGCTCGGGGACGGCCCCGGAAGCGGGACCGCAGGCGGTGCGGCGGAACCGTCCGAGGTCAGCGGGGCGTAGGCGAACCAGCCGGCCTCGGTCGTCTCATGGCCGTGGAGGGCGGCGTGCTGGGCGGCCTCGATGACGGAGTCCTTGCTGAACCAGCCGCTGAACGGCGGGACGCCCGCGAGGGCCGCGAACCCCGCCGTCATCGACCAGAAGGTGATCGGCATGCCGCGCCGCAGCCCGCCGTGCTTCGCGAGCAGCGTGGACCCGGTCGTCGCGATCACGCAGCCGGCGGCGAGGAACAGCAGCGCCTTGAACGCGCCGTGCGCCAGCAGGTGGAAGATCGCCGCGGACCTCGCGCCGACCGCGAGCGCGGCCGCCATCACGGCGAGCTGGCTGATCGTCGAGTAGGCGAGGACGCGTTTCAGGTCGTCCTGGGCGAGGGCCGCGAGCGCCGCGCCGACCATCGAGACCACCGCGATGACGCCGAGGACGGCCAGCGCGCCGGGCGCGGCGACGAACACCCCGTACAGCCGCGCGACGACGTAGACGCCGGCCGCGACCATCGTGGCGGCGTGGATCAGCGCGCTGATCGGCGTCGGGCCGGCCATGGCGTCCGGAAGCCAGGTGTGCAGCGGGAACTGGGCGCTCTTGCCCGCGACGCCGGCGAGCAGCAGCAGCGCGGCGGCGGTGAGCGTCGAACCCGGCATCGTCCAGACCCGGGCGAGGACGCCGTGGATCTCGAACGTACGGGCGCCGAGCCCGAGCACGATGATCCCGATGAGGAATCCGACGTCGCCCAGCCGCGTCACCAGGAACGCCTTGACGGCGGCGCGGGAGTTGGCCCGCTCCTCCCAGTGGTGGCCGATCAGGAAGTACGAGCAGATGCCCATGACCTCCCAGCCGACGTACAGGACGATGAGGTCTCCGGCGAGGACCACCAGCAGCATCGCGGCGGTGAACAGCGAGATGAACGCGGCGTAGGACGAGTAGCGCCGGTCGCCGTCCATGTAGGCGACCGAGTACACCTGGACGGCGAGCGCGACGCAGCAGACCATCAGCGCGACGACCGCGGACAGGCCGTCCACCTGCAGCCCGATCCGGATCGGCACCGAGCCGGTGTCGATCACCGCGAGCGAGCCCGTCCGCTCGCCGGGGTCCCGCCAGACGACGAACGCGACGATCGCCGACAGGACGAGCGAGACGGCGACGGGGGCGCAGGCGATCAGCGCCGGGCCGTTGCGCCGGGGCGAGCCCAGCAGCCGCCCGAGCGCGGGGCCGAACAGCATGCCGCCGAACGCGGCGAGGAACGGCAGCAGGATCGCCAGGGACGCGAGCCAGATCACGGCGTCGCCCCCTCGACCGGCTCGGCGCCGGTCTTGGCGGCGGGCTCGGGCTCGTCAGACTCGGGCTCGTCAGACTCGGGCTCGTCAGTCCCGGACTCTGGCTCGTCAGTCCCGGACTCTGGCTCGTCGGCGGGCTCGTCGTCGGACTCGGACAGCGCGCGGAGCCGGTCGATGTCGACCATCTGGCGGTTCCGGAACACCAGCAGGACGATCGCCAGGCCGAGCCCGACCTCCGCCGCCGCGATCACGATCGTGAACAGGGTGAGCACCTGCCCGCCGTGCAGCCGGTCGCGGAACCGCATGTCGAACGTGACGAGGTTCAGGTTCACCGCGTTCAGCATCAGCTCGACCGACATCAGGACGAGGATGGCGTTGCGCCGTGCCAGTACCCCGTACACGCCGACGGAGAACAGCAGTGCCGCGACGACGGTCGGGTAGGCCAGGTGCATCAGCCGCGCCCCTTCCCCCGGCCGGAGCGGCCGGAGCCGTTCGAACGGTCGGAGCGGCCGGAGCGGTCGGAGCGGCGGGAGCCGATGTCGGTGCGGGACAGGACGATCGCGCCGACCAGCGAGGCCAGCAGCAGCACCGACAGCACCTCGAACGGCAGCACCCACGTCCGGAACACGCCGGCGCCCAGCGCGCTCGCCGACCCGCCGCCCGCGCGCAGCGGCATCCGCTCGGCCCGGAAGCCCATGACCATGACCGTGACCAGGACCGCGGCGGTGGCCACGGCGACCGCGGCGGCGGCCCACCGGTTGCCGGAGTCGAGGTCGGCGGAGTCGCCGATCGGCGCGCGCGTCAGCATGATCCCGAACAGCAGCAGCACGACGACCGCGCCGACGTAGATCAGCACCTGCACCCACGCGACGAACTCCGCGGTCAGCACCAGGTAGCCGCCCGCGAGCGCGCCGAACGACAGCACCAGCCACAGCGCCGCGTGGACGAGCCGCCGCGTCGTCACCACCATGATCCCGGCCCCGACGGCCACCACCCCGAGCAGCGTGAAGACGATCTCCTGGCCGCTCACCGCCGGCTCCCCGGCGGACCGGGCGGGCCGGAGGACGGGCGCCGCGCGGCCCGCGCCGCCGCCTTCTCCGCCGCCGCGATCTCCTTCGGCGGCTCGGCGGCCGGGTCGTGGGCCTGCGGCGGCGGGACGGTCCACATCCACTCCCGGAGCCGCTCCTTCTCGTGGGTCAGCTCCGCGATGTCGTACTCGGCGTACTCGAACTCCGGCGACCAGAACAGCGCGTCGAACGGGCAGACCTCGATGCAGATGCCGCAGTACATGCACAGCGCGAAGTCGATCGCGAACCGGTCGAGGACGTTGTGGACGCGCGGTCGCCCGCCGCCCTCGGCGGGGACGGTCTCCTTGTGCGAGTCGATGTAGATGCACCAGTCGGGGCACTCGCGCGCGCAGAGCATGCAGACGGTGCAGTTCTCCTCGAAGAGCGCGATCACCCCCCGGCTGCGCGGGGGCAGATCGGGCTGCACCTCGGGGTATTGACGCGTGATGGAGCGCCGCGTCATAGTCCGCAACGTGACGGCCAGCCCCTTGGCCAGCCCGCCTCCTGGCAACCGTCCCACCCGCAACATGATTGCGCACGAAACGCCGCGGTGGAACGCGGCGGGTTCCACGTTCGTCGGACGATACGCGGGCACCCGCGGTCCGCGCTCCTGTACGCCTGCGGGCAAGGAGGACATGTGAGCCACCATGCGGACGGACAGTACGACCCCGGAGCCGACCACGCCCGCCCGCAGCCCTCCGCGCCGCCGGGCCCCACACCGCCGAACACCACGCCGCCGAACACCACACCGTCGAGCACCACACCGACGGACGCCACTTCTCCGAGCGCCACTCCTCCGAGTGCCACGCCGCCTGGCGGGACGCCCGTGCAGGGGACGCCGCCGGGTGGCCTGCCGGTGCACCGCACCACCAAGCCGGACGGTTTCACGCCGCCGCGCGGCACCTCGGTGCCACACCCGCCCGTCCCGCCGCAGCCCGCCGCCTCCCCACCGCATCCGGTCGCGCCGCCTCGTCCTGCGGCCGCGCCGCCGCCTCCGCCGGCCTTACCGCCCCGTCCGGCGGCACCGCGTACTTCCGTCCCGCCCCCAGGGGACCCGCGGCGTCCCGTGCAGCCGCCGGGACGGCCGGACCGGTCCCCGACCTGGGGGTCCGGCGGGTATCCGCTTCCGCCGCTGCGTCCCGTGCCGCCGCTTCCGCCGCCGCCCGAGCAGCCGAACGGCGTGCTGTGGGCGATCACGCCGTTCCTCACGTTCGGCCTCGCGACGCCCGTGACGTTCTTCTACGCCGCCGTGAAGCGCGGATCGTGGAACTACGGCGCCGCCGCGGCCGGCTACGGGATCGGCCTCGTGACGATGCTGGCCGCCCTGAACAGCGGGAACGTGCTGCTGATCGCGCTCGGCACCATCCTGCTGCTGACGCTGTGGCCCGCGGGGACCGCGCACGCCTTCGCCGTCCGCCGCCAGGTGTACCCCCGCGAGGTCCCGCGCAGCCACAACAACGAGAACGCCGTCGAGTACGCCAAGTACCGGCGGAACCTGCGCGCCGACGCCCGCGCCATCGCCGCCGACGACCCGGCGCTCGCGCACGAGCTCCGGATCGGCCGCCCGGACGTCCCGCGCGCCTACGACGACGGCGGCCTCGTCGACGCCAACCACGCCCCGGCCGAGATCATCGCGGCCCTGCCCGGGATGACGGAGGAGCTGGCCGAGCGGGTCGTCGCGCACCGGGACGAGCACGGCACGTTCGTCTCCGTGGAGGAGATGGCCGTGGACTGCGACCTGCCGCCCGCGATCATGCCGCAGCTCGCCGAGTACACGATCTTCCTTCCCTGACCCTCCGCCGGACCTGATCCTCTGTCGGACCGGTGCGCTAGGAAGGGGGACTGCCGCTCCCCATCCCGGAGGCCGCCGTGCCCGACCCCGCCCCTGCCGCGCCCGACGACCCCGACCTGGAGGAGGAAGAGGGCCTGGCCCAGAGCTGCTACCTGCTGGAGTTCTCGATGGACTCCGGAGGCCCCCCCAGGGCGACGTCTTCGTCGGCACGTCCGTCGCCGACCTCGCCGCCGCCTTCGCTCGGCCACTACGACGGCCGCGGCGCCGACTCGTACCTGGTGATGCGGTGCGGCGCGCTCCTGCACCTGTGGGTCGTCCAGGAGGGCGTGATCGTCGAGGGCGTCGACCTGCGCCCGTACCTGCGGACGGGCGACGCGCGGTGCGACGAGGCGCTCGCCGAGACCATCGCCGCGCAGCGGCGGGGCGATGGCCTGTGGGACGCCCTCGACCAGGTCATGGACCCCTACGACTTCGACGAGGTCCGCGCCCTGCCGCTGCTGGCGCACGTCCTCGACCTGCACGAACGGAGCGAGGCCGGGGACGCCGACGCGGGATCGCGCCTCGACCGGATCCTGGAGGACGCCGAGGCGGGGAAGGCGCCAGCGTCCCACGACGGGGTGACGGTCGAGCGGCTCGACCTCGACTGGGACGCCGTCGCCGCCGCGGCACCGCCCCTGCGGAAGCCCGTACTGCAGGCCGAATGGGTGCGCGTCCGCTGGGCCTCCGACGACCTCATGGAACCGTTCACCTACCTCGACCCTTGGGACGAGGAGTGGGTCGAGCCCCTCCGCATCGGGGCGAACGACCTGGAGAACGGCGACGGCTGACGGCCCGCGCGGGCGGGTGGCCCGGCGGAGGGAGTCAGGCGGAGGGAGTCAGGCGAAGGGGGTCAGGCGAACGCGACCTTGAGGACGCCGGTCACCGCGAGCTGTACCAGCGACAGCGGGACGAGCCACGCCCACGCGAGCCTCTGGAGCTGGTCCTCGCGCATCCGCGGGTAGCTGACCCGCAGCCAGATCACGCAGAACGCCAGCACCGCCGCCTTGATCAGCGTCCAGAGCCAGCCCAGCTCGGTGTTCAGGAACGGGCCCTTCCACCCGCCGAGGAACAGCACGGCCGTCAGCGCGCACAGCACCACGATCCCGGCGTACTCCGCCAGGATGAACAGCGCGAACCGCAGCCCGCCGTACTCGGTGTACGGGCCGAAGATGATCTCCGAGTCGGCGACCGGCATGTCGAACGGCGGGCGGCGCAGCTCCGCGAGGCCCGCGACGAAGAACACCACCGCGCCGATCGCCTGCCACGGCAGCCACCACCAGCGCCACTCGCCGACGATGCCCTGCAGCGACAGCGTGCCCGCGGCCATCGCCACCGACGACGCCGCGAACACCATCGGCAGCTCGTAGGACATCAGCTGCGCCGCGACCCGGATCCCGCCGAGCAGCGCGTACTTGTTCGCGCTCGCCCAGCCGGCCATGATCGCGCCGATCACCCCGACGCCCATCACCGCGAGCGCGAAGAACACCCCGACGCCGAGGTCCAGCGCGACCTGCCCGCCCGGCCCGACCGGGACCACGATCAGCACCAGCAGGTACGGGACGAGCGCGACGCCCGGCGCCAGCTTGAACACCCACCGGTCGGCGTCGCGCGGGACGACGTCCTCCTTCTGCGCGAACTTCACGCCGTCCGCGACGAGCTGCGCCCAGCCGTGGAAACCGCCCGCGTACATGGGCCCGAGGCGGCCCTGCATGTGCGCCATCACCTTGTGCTCGGCCTGCCCGACCAGCAGCGGCAGCAGCGCGAACGCGGCCGCGACCAGCACCAGCTTCCCGATGATCTCAAGCATCCGGACCCCGCTCCCGCGGCGGTCGCCCGGCGGCCCGCCGGCGCTCCGCCGCCTCCGCCCACGGGCCCTCGTCGGGCCCGCCGGGCGGCCGGGCGCGGCGGCGGCACGGCGCGCCGTGCCCCGACTCGC